>NZ_JAWORT010000016.1:0-117443 GCF_033337975.1 Vibrio sp. Vb2880 | reverse complement strand
TGGAGGCGCCTCCCGGAGTCGAACCGAGGTCCACGGATTTGCAATCCGCTGCATAGCCACTCTGCCAAGGCGCCTTTTTATTACGCTTCAGGGCTCTACCCCGTTGCGTTGGTGGCTACTTTACGGATTGAGAGAAGATAGTCAAACAAAAACATTTCATTTTCTGTTCGTTTGATTTCTTTTAAGTCAATTCGACCAAAGTTCGATCTTATTGGCTTAAAACGAAGCAATATAAATCTCGCTTTCAGTTCGTTTTGTCCCATGAAACATTAAGGCGTTTAATAGTTGCTGACCCTTTTTAGCAATCTTCCCACAACATTAGGGTGATAAGACCAAGTGTGATCAAACATCGACATTAATGCAGGATTTCCGTATTTCGATAAGCTAATCGCGTGAAAACGGTTTTTCTTCGCTTTGAGCGCATCCACTTTGGCCAGTAACTCGTCTTGTTGTTTTGGCGCGATAAAGTCGGAAATGACTACCATGTCTGCGTTTTTATATTTATCACCGCTCATCAAGTCGATAGATTTAATCAAAGTTGGCTCTAAGTCTGTACCACCATGGAAGCTATAAGTTAGAAAGTCCGCCGCCTCGCGCAGACCATCTTGTTTGGTTAGTTCGTAGGTAATGTGTTCCGTAGAAAAAATAATGACATAGCAATCACGTTGCTCCGCTAGTGCGATTTGCATCAGAGCATAAGCCATGGCTTTGGCGCATTGCTCAGGAAAGCCACTCATGGAACCGGACGCGTCCACACAAACAATGAAGGGGCCTTTTTCGATATCTACCGCTTTATGGTCAGGTCGGTGAGCTTTAACTTTACGTAACGTGCGCGATTTGCCTTGTGTACGATAGTTCATGAGCCGTTTATCAACTAAGTGTTTATAGAACACAACTTCAAGTTCAGGATACGCCAAAAACATCGTTTCGTTGGGAAGTAGCTTATTTAGATCATCGCTTTCGTGAATACCGACAATATCATCCGTCGCCTCATCACTTTTCTCTTCGACCAATTGAAGTTCTTCAGTGGGCGCACGATTTAGTTCAGGATCATTTACTTGCCCCGCCATACGACCGAGTTGCTCCGCAATTTCTTGCAAGCCTTGGTGCTTCTTCAGAAACTCAGCATGGCGCTTCATCACCGTTAAGTCTGTTTTACTCAACTTGGCAGATGCCATATCCCACAGGCGCCCTACACTTTCAGCATCACCCGACTCCGTGACTTTATCCATATTACGCATGGTTTCCATACGTTGATACAGGTCATTCAGCACCTTTTCTTTATTGGCTTCAAGCTCGCTTACTTGCGCTTGTTTTATTGCATCGGTGAGGCTTTGGTACCATTGGTCACAAAAGTAATGTGGGAACATAGGGTTATTCATCCCTTTGTTCTTTTCCATCATTCGGCGAGCTTGCATGTAAAACGCAGAGTGCCATTCCAGCTTTTTAATCACATCTTCGATGTTTTCAAAAAACGCCTCTTCATCCCAATGAATAACCTCTTGATATAAAGACAGCTCTTGTTGGAAACGCTCTGTCTCACATACCTTGGTGATCCGTTTTTTGACGCTGCCTCGCCACTTTAACAAGTGACCTTTGACCGAAGATTTAACACCTCGGTTTTCTGCCATCATCATGACTTGTGAACGAGCCATCAAATCATTAACTGCGCTATCGATGATGCCGGAGTCGGCCACCATCAGCGCGAGGTTAAGTCCGTCTGCACCTAGCATGTCGTCTCCTTATGAGAAAAACTGATTTAAGTTTTTAAAGCGTTGGATAACTTTTTCACTTTCTGCTTGGATTGATTCAAGTCTCTGACTGACCTGTTGCAGACTCGACTCCATTAGGCGGGGTAATTCAGGATCAACAAAGCTATGCGGAAGCGCATCATGAAAGTTCGCTTTCACCTTACGCATATGGTGTTCTGCCTCACTAAGCTGATTTACGGCTTTTTCGCTCTGCGTTAACCACTTTTGGTAAAGCTCTACATCCAAGCCCTCTTGAGTCACTAGGCTAACCAGAATGCCTCGGTTCGCGATATCACGGATAACTAGGTTATTCGCCGCGTCAACGTCAAATCGTAAACGGCACATGTTGGTGTTTTGATTGACGTAACCATACACATCACCGCTTCCCTCTTTAATGACTCGATCTAACTCATCTTTGGGTACATAAACCCAGCGGCTATCACCTTTTTCTGATTCTGAAACCGACATGTTGCTTTGCAAGACCACCAATTTAACTAAGTTAACGGCTGCGCCAACTTTGTACATCTTGGCTTTAGAGGTATCAAAGCGCATGGTTTCTTTGCGCAAAATACCCGTTGCCGCTTCAGACGTTAACGTCATGCGGTAGGCATCTTCAAGTTCATGTTGAACATCAACCAAAGACTCACGGCAGTACTCGATTTCCTGCTCCGCGTCTTGTTGATCAAATGCATGTTTTAAGGCGAACTCTTGAACCACTTCACGTACCACATCTCGCGATTCAGGACTGTTCCATAAACAATCTTGCAGCAGTAGAAGGTCAAGCGGATTGATTTCATCGCGACCATTAAAAAACGCGCTCGCTTTTAACAACTTCACGGCTTTCTTCCAGCGGCGGTCAGAGACATACATGTCGGTATTGGCCACATCACCAAACTGAGCTTCAACTTTGCTTTCTAACATCGTTTTAAGCTGGAAAAGCTTTTCGAATGCATTATCGGTTAGCGTCAATTTGTCGAGCTGTTGTTGCCATTGATGATATTCTTCATCAGTTATCGCTAGGCCTTCTGGTACTTGTGCCTCTTGCGATGTGCCCACAGTCAACATCGACTTAAAGTTTTGTTTATTCTGAATTCGATTCACAAACACACGCACCAACATGCGGTCGTAGAGGGCATCCAATCCACTATCTTCATCGGGTAATTCATTGGAAGCCGATACCAACAGGCGCATTGGCACACGCTCGATATCGCTGCCATTTTTGAATGTTTTCTCATTAACCACTGTCAGCAATGTGTTAAGAATTGCAGGCCCCGCCTTCCAGATTTCATCCAAAAATACGACTTGTGCAGTTGGCAAATACCCTTTAGTTAAGCGAACATAACGGCCGTTGTCTTTTAGCTCTTGGATACTCAGTGGCCCAAACACCTCTTCAGGGGTTGAGAAGCGCGTCATCAGGTATTCGAAGTAACTGCTGTTATCGAACGCTTGGATGAGTCGTTTGGCAATTAAGCTTTTTGCAATACCAGGGGGGCCTAAAAGAAAAACACTTTCACCAGCAAGTGCAGCAAGAAGGCAGAGCTTGATCGTATGTTCACGCTCATAAACGCCATCCGTTAACGCTTTCGCCAATTTATTGATGCGTTCTGAGAGAAGCGCTTTTTCGGCATTTGAGGCAAATAAGGTTTGTGTCATACGTTCTCCGGCTACTGAAGTGGTATTGCGTTAACATTTTTATACACTTGTTATAACTTTGTTACAAATGTATTTTGTCGAATTCCCCTTATAGCAGATGCTTTTCCCCTTCTTGACGAAGCAATCAAAGTTTCCATTTATGAGACATTGCTCACTTAAAGTGCAAACGCTTTCGTCGTGTTGCAGTATTTTTTGCTTTTGTTTCCCACCATTTGTGGTTAATGTCGAAAAACGTCAAAAATGCGGTAACAGCTAGGGTTCATAACTGCATGAGCAAGATAATTCATAAATGGAAGCAAATTTCTCTGATTGAAGAAGACGTTGTGCTTCCTACAGGACAGGCAATTACGCACACCACAATCCATCATCCGGGTGCTGCGGTGATTCTCCCTATTACAGCGGAGGGTCACATTGTCCTTGTCCACCAATTTCGGCCTTCACTTAATAAATGGCTATTGGAACTTCCTGCTGGTACCAGAGAAGGCAACGAAGAGCCACTCTGCTGCGCCAAAAGAGAGCTAGAGGAAGAAACGGGGTTTAGTGCAGAGAAATTCACGTCTCTCGGCCAAGTCACCCCTCTTGCCGGATTTTGTGATGAGATACAGTATCTATTTGTTGCCGAAAAGCTCAATAAAACAAACCGTTACGAGTGCGATGAAGACGAAGTGATTGAGGTCGTCACCTTGTCAATCAAGCAACTCGAAGAAAAGATTGTCGATGGCACGATCACCGATGCCAAAACGATCGCTTGCTTAAGCAAAGCGCGCCTTTGCGGATATATTTAGGACTTTGACCAAGGAGACATTCATGGATTTTCGATCAGATACCGTTACACAGCCCACCCAAGCCATGCGAGAAGCCATGTTTAAGGCCCCCGTTGGGGATGATGTTTATGGTGATGACCCTACGGTCAATGAGCTTGAAAAATTTGCTGCGCAGCTTGCTGGTTTCGAAGCAGCTTTGTTTACCACTTCAGGCACTCAAGCCAATCTGCTCGGTTTAATGGCGCATTGCGAGCGGGGAGATGAATATCTATGTGGGCAACAAGCACATAACTACAAATACGAAGCTGGTGGCGCGGCGGTTTTGGGATCAATTCAACCTCAACCAGTCGAAAATAACCCAGATGGCACGCTACCATTTGATAAACTGGCTGCTGCGATTAAACCAGATGATTGTCACTTTGCTCGCACTAAGCTTCTCAGCTTAGAAAACACAATTAATGGTAAAGTACTACCTCTGTCTTACTTAGCAGAAGCACGTGACTTCGTGAATAAACATAACTTGCAGATGCATCTAGATGGCGCTCGCGTTTTTAATGCAGCCGTTGCACTTGATGTTCCGGTAAAAGAGATCGGTCAGTACTTTGATTCAATGACGATCTGTCTGTCGAAAGGTCTGGCTGCCCCTGTTGGCTCGCTACTGCTTGGTAGCAAAGACTACATCGCAAAAGCACGTCGCTTAAGAAAGATGGTCGGCGGTGGTATGCGTCAAGCGGGTATTCTTGCCGCAGCAGGCAAACTTGCCCTTACCGAACAAGTGGAACAGCTAAAACAAGATCACATCAACGCAAAAACCTTAGCGGAAGGCTTAGCAGAACTGCCTGGTTTTTCAGTCAACCCTGAATTTGTTCAAACGAACATCGTGTTCGCGAAGCTTGATCCTCAAGTGGACATAGTAAGTATCGCAGCGAAACTAAAGGAACAAAACATCACGATAACCCCTGGAAATCCAATTCGTTTTGTAACTCATAAAGATATTTCAGCGAAAGACATCGACACTTTCTTATCAAGTATAAAATCTCTACTTTAATTTGATTTTGATCATTGAGCTTCCCCTAAGGGGAAGCTTTATTGTATCGGCATGATTTTTAGCGAATAGATAACCTCCATGCTCAGATTTGTACTTCTAATCTCTTTTATTTTCTCTTCCGCTATCCATGCCGAGCCGTTTGGTGATGCTGATAAAGGTAAAATCAAATCACCTAGCTGTGTCTATTGTCACGGTGTTACAGGCATCGCAACGAACAACACCTATCCAAGCCTTGCTGGTCAAAATACTCAGTACCTTTACAATGCAATGAAATCTTACCAAGCCGGTGAGCGTAAAGGGCCACTTGCAGAAATGATGGCAGCACAGTTAAAAATGTTAAATGATGAAGACCTTCGTGATGTCGCTGCTTTTTATGCAGAACAGAAGGAAATCAAGTGATTAGATCACTTGTAGATGCACTATGAAAGCTCGTGAATCATCCAAACTCAACGCATATTGAAACATTAACCCAACATTTGACCACAAAACAATCAAATTAACTTCACTTCAAATATTTGATGAATTTATAGTTCAACATAAGCATTAATATTGACTTTTTATTCTATTTTATCGATATTTCATGCTTTATTGAATTTGACGTGAAGTAAGTTATGTCTCACACACATGCGCAACCAGCAGACTCGGTTGCTACCCCTAAGTCGTGGCAGATGCCAGATACCCTCATTTTGATCTTCATTGTTGGTATTCTTGCTGCGATTCTTACCTACTTAATTCCTGCTGGTCATTTTGATAGCCAACAGGTGACCTACATGGTCGACGGTGCAGAAAAAACTCGCACAGTTATCGATCCTTCTTCTTTCTCTTATGCAACCGACGAAAACGGTGAATTGGTTTACAACAAAGTTGGCCTGTTTGCTTCTGGTGGTGGCATTGGTTTGATGAACTTCCCTTTCGAAGGGCTAGTTTCTGGCTCTAAATGGGGCAGCGCAATCGGCGTGATTATGTTCATGTTGGTTATCGGCGGTGCTTTCGGCGTTGTAATGCGCACAGGCACAATCGATAACGGTATCCTGCGCCTTATCGATAAGACCAAAGGTAACGAAGCGCTATTCATTCCAGTGCTATTTTTGCTGTTCTCGCTAGGCGGTGCGGTATTTGGTATGGGTGAGGAAGCCGTAGCGTTTGCGATTATTATCGCGCCGCTTATGGTTCGCCTTGGTTATGATGGTATCACTACGGTAATGGTTACCTATGTTGCGACTCAAATTGGCTTCGCTACTTCTTGGATGAACCCTTTTTCCGTAGCTATTGCGCAAGGCATTGCGGGTGTACCTGTTTTATCCGGCATGACAGTACGCATGGGGTTATGGGCTGGCTTTACGTTAATCGGTATCGCTTTCACAATGATCTACGCCGCTCGTGTGAAGTCAAATCCTAAACTTTCTTACAGCCATCGCACAGACCAGTATTTCCGTCAGCAAGAGCTTGGCAATCAAGATTCTCGTTGGAACCTAGGTGACACACTCGTTATCCTTACGGTTATTGCGACCACGGTGTGGGTCGTTTGGGGCGTGGTCGCTAACGCATGGTACATCCCAGAAATCGCTTCTCAATTTTTCACTATGGGCTTTGTTGTCGCGATCATCGGTACGATTTTCCGCCTGAACGGTATGACGCTGAACTGCGCAGCTGATGCATTTAAAGAAGGTGCAGCTATTATGCTTGCACCTGCCCTATTAGTGGGTTGTGCAAAAGGTGTATTGTTGATCCTTGGTGGTGGTACAACTGATGAAGCGAGTGTACTGAACTCAATTCTAAACAGTGCTGGCGGCGTGATTAGCGGGCTTCCTGACGTGGCTGCGGCATGGTTAATGTATGTATTCCAATCTATCTTCAACTTCTTCGTCACTTCGGGCTCTGGACAAGCGGCACTAACGATGCCTCTACTGGCCCCTCTGGCAGACATTGCAGGCGTTACACGCCAAGTGGCAGTTTTATCATTCCAACTTGGCGATGGCTTTACTAACGTTATCGTCCCTACTTCGGCATCTCTCATGGCAACGCTTGGTGTCTGCCGTATCGACTGGGGTGACTGGGCAAAATTCTGCTGGCGATTTATTCTATTACTCTTTACCCTATCAAGTATCGTCGTTATCGCAGCTCATATTATGGGTTTTGCGTAAAACGAAACCAATTGGTAATTAAGGCGAGACATGTTCTCGCCTTATTAACATTCATGGTATGACGACGCTAAGGTTTTAGATTAGCTTATGGTTTTGGAGTGGTAACTTTAATGGCAACACAATTTCTCGATGACGTGATTCAGGGTCATCAAGTGATTCAATCTCTCAATGTAGCAGACCTAAATTCGGGCGAGCATAAGTTTTGGTTTCGCATCGCAACGAATGCTCTCTCTCAGTGGCAACACCTACCTGTGCTAGTGTTCAAAGGTGAAAAACCTGGCAAGAAGATCATGATTACCGCAGGGGTTCATGGTGATGAGTACAATGGTGTGTTAGCAGCGCAGAAAACTGCTCGAGAGCTCATCGGCACTGAAGTCGCTGGTACTGTCACTATTGTTCCAACCATTAACATGCCAGGTATGCTAAACCACAGCCGCGATTTCTATTCCGCAGACCCTGACGCGTCTCCTGCAAACTTAAACCGCTTTTTTCCTGGTGACCAAAACGGCAATGAGGCCCAACGCTACTTATATGCATTGTGGAATGATTTGCTCAAGCCAAATGCTGATTTAGCCATTGACCTTCACACTCAAACCAGTGGTGCGGCCTATCCACTTTACGTGTTTGCAGATTTCCGAATCGAGCAATCATTAGAAATGGCTCGTCTCATTAATCCTGATGCGATTTTAAATGATCCTGGAGATGCTGGCGTCCTTGAAACGGTTTGGAATAACCATGGTGTCCCAAGCATTACAGTTGAAGTAGGTATGGGGCGATACACCGAGCAAGAGCTCATCAGTCGAACTGTAACAGGCATTTTTAATGTGCTGAAAAAGCATAACATTGTTGAAGGTGATATTGACCCTATCACGTCATGCTTGGAAGGAAACGAAATCGTCAGTGTGAAAGCGACACACGGCGGCTTTGTACTGCCTCATGTCAGTTTGATGAATTTTGTCGAGCAAGGCCAACTTCTTGCGATTCAATACGACAGCTTTGGCGCTGAGATTAAACGCTACACCGCCCCAACAAGCGGCACAGTACTTAGCCACAATGTTGAATCTATTCGAGCACCAGGTTCCCTGATCGTTCGTTTGATTAAGTAAACCATAACCGTTTGTTGATAGATCAACCTTTCGACGCTCACTCAAATTTATATAAGCCCCATCACGAGTAATCACAAATGATGGGGCTATATCCATTTTGACCACATTAAGTTACGCGGTAACAAATTACTGTTAAGCGAATGACAAACTGAGCTCTTAATTAGGAAGCTTCCCCTCTGTCCGCTTTTTCAGCCACGCTAATGAACTTAAAGCTGTCTTTGTTTCTCTTGTTCAACAAAAATGAGCTCGTCGATAGCGAAACCTTTCTCTTTAGCTACGTACTTAAAGCGCTCCACTACTTTCTCATCAACGTTAGGCGTTCTAGACAATAGCCACAAATAGTCGTGGTTGTAACCGGAAACAAACGCATAGTCATAGTTTTCACCTAGCTCAAAAACAATGTAAGAAGAGTATATTGGCCCAAAAAAGGAAACCTTTAAGTGTCCAACCGTTTTATCTTCAACAAAATAAGCTTTGCCTTCAGCTTCTGACCACTGTCGCTCTTCTTCGGAATATCCACGGTTTATCACCTTAACCCCACCATCCTCGCGAACCTGATACTCAGCGGTAACGTTGGATAAGCCTCGCTCAAATGAATGGTCTAGGCGTGCAATTTCGTACCACTTACCTAGATATGGCTCTAAATCGAAATTATTGACGGGTTCCACCCCATCCGGCTTCGAGGTACAACCAAATAAAGTTGCAAGTGACAAAAGTAAAAATATTTTTATCGATTTCATACAACACCTAAATTTTAATTAGTGATTGATTTTACTCTAGAAGATAACAAATCGATCACTAAGCCGCACCATCGCCCTGATAGGTACACATCACAATTCTTCATCATCAATAGCGCGCTGAACACCGAAACCTCGTCATCTCAGCAAATCGATCACAAGATTGCTCTATTTTTGACTTACAAGCTGACCATGCTTGTACATTTTGTCAGCATTTAACCCTATGCATATAGAAACTTTGCACAACATAGACATTCGTAGGCATATCACCCTCCTATAATACGTTGCGTTATAGACAGAGGTTATTGTTATGAAATTAAAAACAGTGTCAGTTTGTGCACTTTTGGTGTTACTTGCAGGTTGTCAGCAGGAAAAGCCGAGCGAAACGACACAATTAACGACCTCGGCAGATGTATGTAATGCACAAGAAAACATGCCAGGTGGGTGGAATGAGTTTAACGCGACCCCTGATGCACAAAAGGCAATGGCCTTTGTTTTAAAGAAAATGGACACAATATCGTCGTTTAAACAAATACTGAATGTTCACGCGCAAATCGTTAGCGGCGTCAACTATGCTATTGAGTTTGAATTGGATGATGGCTCTGTTTGGAACACGATTGTTTATCGCAACCTCGATGGCGAATATGCGATTACCCGATCGCCAAAAGAAGGCCACTTTTGCGAACAGTAGCGACTTAGTCAGAAAGCCCCTAACAATAGGGGCTTTTTGATCTAACAGTAGTCACTGAATTAGACAGCGAAGCGACATTGAGATTTAATCGACACCGTTGAACCAAGTCTTGATGGTTCTACATCAATCCTCTGCGCCATTTGTTCTTTCAACTCAGAAACGTGAGAAATAACACCGATCATGCGCCCAGTCTGTTGCAGATCCACTAGCGTTTGAATAGCAAGATCTAAAGACTCTGGGTCTAAACTACCGAAGCCCTCATCAATAAATAAAGTGTCTAAACGAATACCGCCACTATAGGATTGCACAACATCCGACAAACCAAGTGCCAGAGCAAGCGCTGCCATAAATGATTCACCGCCGGAAAGTGTCGCAACATCACGCGTTTTTCCTGTGTAGCCATCTTCAACCATTAAATCTAAGCCGCGACCCGCAGCGCCTTTGAAGCCCTCTGTTTTTCGAGCAAGAATATAGCGCCCTTTACTCATAAGGCTTAAACGTTGAGAGGCCTGGATCAGCACATCATCCAACAGTACACCAAGAACAAAGCGATGTAGGCTAACCCTGCTGCCTGTTTTACCACTAGCAACGTCGTACAACGTACCAAAGACTTTGTATTCTTCTTCTAACTTACTATTTTTCTCATGCAACACGGCAATATCTTTACGAACCTTTTCAAGACGTTCAAATATTGAGCGTGTGGTATCAAGTTGATTCCTTACTTCAATATATTGCGCCTGCAGAGTGGTTAACCTGTCGTTAAACGACTCCAAATTAGGCCTTTCAAGATCTTTCAATGCATGATTTAAATCATGTAGTGTTTGCTCAAGCTTGGTTTGTGCCTGTTTGAAGCTGTCTATTTCTTGCTGCCAGGCTTGAAGTTCATCATCTCCCACTCGACTACTTAGATAATGGCTTTCATCTTCAAATTTACTCGCCTGTAGTGCCTCATTCCACGCTAATTCTGCTTGGCTAAGTTTTTGCTCTGACTCAGATAACCACTGCTTGTTCGTCGCTAAGTGACTTTCCGCATTTGATTTCTCCAATATCGCTTGCTGCAAAGCGTTTTGCGCCTTTTCTAAGCCTGTGTTCAAACTCAGAATTTGCTCTTTTGTCAGCAAAATTTCACGTTCAAGCAAGTCAGCGGAACTGTATTTTGGGTCAATAAAAGCTTGTAATTGAGCCAATTGTTCTTGGTTCGCTTTAACGGTTGATTCATTTGCCGCCATTTGATTCTGCAGCTCATGAATTTTATTTTCACCCACGACGCAGCGTTGATTAAGCTGTTCAACGTTCCTTTCTAGTTTTTCAATATCAATAGCTTGTAGACGTAGGAGTTGAGCATTAAGCGCTTGCAAATCATTTTGAACTGTCGAGATCTCAGATGTAGCATACTCACCCAACTCCTCTTTCAACTGGTTATACTGATTCTGATACTGACTAATGACAACGTTATGTTGTTCTAGCTGATTGCTTAGTTGGTTCAACAAGGTTTGAGCTTCTCGCTCTTTCGCTCTAGCCGCCTGAACTTGCTCTTTTGTAACGGCTTCTTCAACAAACGTTGTGGGGTTAGGATGCGTTTCGCTACCACACACCGGGCATGCTTCACCTGCTTTTAGTCGCTGCGCTAATACTGCTGCTTGAGCGTTGTGCCACTTAAGCTCTATCGTATCAGCGTCTTGTTGATACTGCATATAGCGCTGACTGGCTTCGTTTAGTGACTGCTGCTTACCTACAGTTAGCGCATTGAGTTTAGAGAGCTCTAAAGTAAGATCATGCAGCTTTTGTAGATCCTGTAGCAGCCGTTGTTTTTGTTTTATTTCCGCATCGATGCTGCCAATAAGCGCAACATCAACTCGTGCTTTCTCTAGCTCCTTCTGTCCCTGCTGGGCCTGTAACGTTAACTTATCTTTTAGTTCTATGTACTGTTTTAACGTTGCTTCAAATTGTTGTTTTTGTTGATAGCCCGCCGTTATTTTGCTTTCCAAATTGTCTTTCTCGACCAACTTGTTTTTCATACTTTCAAGCTGATACTGCAGTTGCGTTAACTGCGGGACCTTTGCCGCGGCCTCTTTTGCACTTTGCTGCAAGTTTTCTTGTTCTCTCGCAACGACATGAGCTTTTTCGAGACTCTCTTTCAAAGCTACGATTTTTTGCCTTAGCTCTTGCGTTTGAGCTTTTGCATTTTGTAATGAGATGTAGGGCAACTCTATCTTATTGGCATTTTTAGCGTTTTCTAATTGCTGTTGACGAGCTTTTATCGAATCTGAGTGTTCTAGATGCAGCTTGAGTGCGCTTTCTGCTTGCTCTCGTTTCGAAAACTCTCCATTCAAGGTTTCCGCTTTTTGCAATTCAGATTTAGCAGTATTGAGCTTATCTAACGCTGCTTGCTCATTCTTTTTATCAGACTCTAATTGCTTAGTTACTTGTTCCAGTTGTTGTAATAGTTCTTGTTCAGAACTCGCTTCTGCAACTTGTAAAGCACCTCGAATTTGATTATCAAATTCGCCTTTCGCTTTACTAATTGCACTCGCTTTATCTTTGAGCGCGTACTCAATTTTTTTATATATGTCAGTTTGAAAGAGCTGGCCAAAAATTTCTTCACGCTCTTTAGAGCTAGCAAGCAACAGTTCTCGGAATTTTCCTTGAGGCAACACCATAACTTGACGAAATTGAGTTTCATTCAAGCCAATAATATTGCTAACTTCAGTTTTAACCTGAGTCGTCTTGCTGGTGATAAGCGTTTCAGTCTCACCGAGTTCATAAAGAGCCGCAGTGTGCTTTTTAATCGTCATCCCTTCACCACGGGCCTTGGGCGCTTCCTGCTCAGGGGATCGAACAACTCGGTATTGTTTGCCGTGTAACGAAAATTCGAGAACTACTTCGGTTGGTAAATCTTGCGCGGATAAGTCACACCGCATCTGAATACCTTGTCGCTCATTACCTGTGGTTTCACCATAAAGGGCGAAGCAAATGGCATCTAAGATCGACGTTTTACCGGAACCTGTAGGACCATTAATCAAAAATAGAGGGTTACTGCCAAGCTTCTCAAAATCAATGATTTCAGTTTTTGCAAACGGACCAAAGGCTTGCATGGTTAGTTTAATTGGTTTCATCTTTGGTCCCTATTGCTGTGATAATTGCTTAATAATGTCAGTAACAGCTTGCTCTTGCTCTTTAGACAACTGGCTATCTTGCGCCTCAATAAAAAAATCTCGGAACATATCAATTTCGCTTCGCGCCAACTTTGCTTGCGCCATTTCCTGCTCTACCCCAATTAACATGCCAGGTTTCTCAAGGTGTAAAACGTTTGGATACACTGAACGAAGTTTTTCCATTGGGTTTAAAATCGCATGTTTATCCATCAAACGAACTAACAAATAATCTTCATTCTTAGGGTCTGTTTTGCCTTGATCAATAACTTTATCCAGCTCGCCCTCTACAATGCGCATTTCATGAGGAGCCGTAAGATCAATATGCTCTGCAGAAACAAATCCTTTCTTGTCCAGTTCAACTAACGTGAAACCTTTTCTCTGGTTCTGTTCACCAAAGCTATACTTCATGAGAGAGCCAGAGTAACGGATATGCTCTGCGCCTTTCTTTTGAGGCTGATGCAAATGACCAAGTGCGACGTAGTCAAAATCTAAGAAGTGTTCATGACTCACGCGATCAGAACCACCAATAGATAATGGTCGTTCAGAGTCTGACTCGATGGCCCCATCAACAAAACAGTGACTCACGAGTACGCGCTTTTGCTTAGAGATAAAGCGCTCTTTAATTTGCTCAACAAGCAATTGATGAGCCTCATCATGAGTGGATACCGAGGCTTTGTAGGCAAACCTGACCTGTTCAGGGTCGTTATAAGGCATACCATAAAACGCGACCTCATCCGCAGAGTCCGTTTTTATGATGATGGGAGTGAGCATATCTTCAAAGTTGCTAACAATATGAAGACCTGCATTTTTCATTTGCTCTGAGCCGAAACCTAACCTTTCTGCACCATCATGGTTGCCAGATATCAATATCATTGGTGTTTCTAACTCGGTACAAATGCGTTTCACGACTCGATTTAACAGTTCTATTGCAACCGTTGGTGGCACCGAACGGTCATAGATATCTCCCGCCACTACAACTGCATCGACGGGGTTGCGTTCAATATAGTTAATCAGTTGTTCGAGTACTGCTTGTTGATCTTCGAGTAGTGATACGTTGTGGAATTGTCGACCAAGATGCCAATCTGAGGTGTGGATAAACTTCATTCGAATTCACTTTCCGCCAATTCTATGAGTAGGCTTGCTTCTGTCAGAGTCCATGTACCGTTTATAAAAAGGAATGCGTCACGGGTGGGATCTCGAACAAGCCAAAACTCAAGTTATTTTATTTCGGTAAGGATATCTTGAGTCGAACAGCTTTTCATGTGGTTTGTGTTCTATGGCTGGCTATTTAATCAGAAAGCAAGAAGAACACTGTAAAAACGCGGTGAGCAAAGCTATTTTGAAAAGCAAGCTGCGCCTAGTCATTGTCCAAACATCATTAAAGGGCCAGTTTCGAGTCAATCCCCCATAACATTTGCATCACTAAAACCTCAGCTACTAGAAGGAAAAGCAATAGCCAGACCTATTATTCACTACGCCAATTGTATATTACTCCTACCGCATAGCCATCTGGCTCGATGTCGGCTTGCAACACGTTAAAGTCTGGGCAGGGGCTGCTTCTTTGAAGCTCATCAATCACTAACGCTTTTAAAACGCCGCCACATGCACCCGATCCGCCAAGTTTGATATCAACAAATTGGTACTGAGTATGATCGGTCACCCACGGAGACAAGAATTGCATTGAGTTTAACCATTGCGGTTCTTCCTTATTAACGGATAAATACAATTGACTGAGTGGATGTTCACAACTTACTCCTAATTGCTTAAACACCTTGTCCACGGCGATGCGTTGTCGTTTGGCATCTAAATCAATTCGAACAACATCAGGCACAAGACCTGAATGTCGAAAAAAACACTTGGTTAAAATGATAGAGCTTTGAGGTTTGACATGCCCTTCTACATCGCTCGTAACCTCTATAGCCAATATCCAAGTTGCTTGCGTTTCATTAACTTCACGATTTATCCGATTTAGTGCCATCAAAAATGCAGCTTGGCCATAAGGATAAAAGTAAATTTCAGTATTGACAGTTTGGCCAACGAAAATAGAAAGCTCGCTTATCAATGCTTTAAGCAAGCGTTTGTCTACCGAAGATGGTAAAAGAACACAGAGATTCCCCTTGATATCAGCTTGCTCAAGACTCTCGCGCTCAGAGCGCACGAGGCTTAATATATGCTCATCTATTGATTGAGCAAAGTCTTGGGGTCGGATTTCCTCGGACAATCTAAAAGAATCATCAGCTATCTCGCGAACGGTGTGTGAACGGCCATTAAAGGATAGAAGATGCGTTTGAAATGCGAGTGGCATCTAGCCTCCGATTAAAACCGTAGGCATACCAGATAGAATTTTGCCACCATGAGACGTTGAATCGCCGACTCTCGCGGCTGGTTTACCGTTGATTGTTACGCTAGAAGAACCTGCTGAGATACTATCCGGAGGACCGATACAAATAAGCTTGTCGCCTTGTCTTGCCGCAGGTATCCCGCCAATCGTTACGTTTGGTGAACCAACAACGACGGGACCACCGACATGCGGTATCTTTCCTGTTTTTTTAGGGCAAAGATGAAAGCTGCCCAAAATTGCGGCTGGTTTACCCACTTTAAATCACCTTAGTTCAATGAAATTTGCCCAGCTTTAAGAGCAATAGCTGAGCCGTTAATGGATATTTTATTACCTTTGATATTGATTTCTCCAGAGCTAGACATCTGAATAGAAGCACCACCTACTTTGATCTCGACGCTCTTTCCTGCATTAAAAGACAGTACTTCACCCGTTTCATTCGAAAAGTTTTTACCTACTTTCAAGCTCGCGTTCTGACCAACCTCTTGATTAACATCATTGGTCACTTTTTCGGTTTTACTGTTTTCAACGGCGATATCAACACAGTCTTCAACTAGCATTTGGAACAGTTTTTCAGCATGAAGATAAATGTGCTCTTCACCAGGCTTATCATCGAAGCGCAACTCATTAAAATTGGATGTACCTTTTTGTACAGAGCGTGATTTATAACCACTCTGAGAACTTTGCTCTGGTAAAGCGTAAGGAGGGAGTTGACTACCGTTATATAGTGACCCCGTAACGATTGGTTGATCAGGGTCTCCGTTAACAAACTCGACGATGACCTCTTGTCCGACTCTAGGGTGAAACACCGACCCCCATCCGTTACCTGCAATATTTTGCGCAACACGAATCCAACATGAACTATTTACATCGTATTTACCAACACGGTCCCAGTGAAACTGAACTTTGATACGGCCATGTTTGTCTATGTAAATTTCACCATCTTTGTTCCCCGTAACTACTGCGGTTTGCAAACCTTTCATCTGAGGTTTCGGGTAGTTAACTGAAGGACGCAGGATTGTCTTTGAGTCAACACAACTAAACGAGACTTTGACACCTTGCGCACCAGTCCCACCTTGACCAGTCTGGTTATAAACAGCAGCAGACAAAAAAACAGAAGACAGTACATATTCTTTGCCGACTCGAGATTTATCTTCATGCTTTTTAAACTTGAAGCACTTGCCCACACTGAATGTTCTGCACGTAGCCTCGCCACGACACAAATATGCATTTTGCTGTAGTGCTTCTATTGCATGCGTGTTTCTCAGTGCGTATTGATCATTGCTCTCCATTTCACCCATGTATTCAAAATACTCGCTTCCAGGTACTGTAAAAAAATCACTTTCACCCTTTGCAGTATTTTTAGGATTCGAAGAAGGCTTGAGCATGTTATAGCCTGACTTTTGACTCGCTTTAGTAGTCAGAATTTGCGTTTCATGCCAAGAAGAAATATGGCTAGATTTCGCCGTACCTGTATCAAAATCGACTAAAAACTCAGTACCCGGCTTATAAAAACTGATGTCATCAAAAATATTGAGCGTATGGGCAGACTTAGTATGTGTAAAACTAAATGATAGCCCCTCCTCCGATAACAGACGTCGAACAAATTCAAGATCTGATTCTTCATATTGTACTTTGTATGTGTATTTAGGATAGGACTTGGTTAACTCAAAACTAAAGGCAACACTATGCTCCGATAGTACTTCAGAGATAATTTCCTTTATATCTTTATGCTGAAATATTCTGCAATTTTTTCGATATTCAGCGAAACGTAATTTAGGCTCTATTAATAATTCTATGTTTTTATAATTTTCGCCTTTATGTGTATTAGAAACCCTTTTCCCTTCTAATCTTGCAGCAGAAACATAACCATGCATATAACGAGGATTTGAAGAAACATCCTCATTATTTTCAAGGGTAATGGTAACTTCCTTACCAATAATTTCGTTTAACTCACTTCGTTGATCATTAAAGTAAGCTTTAGCACGCAATGAAAAAAGTTCTGAGATCTCTTCTCTATACTCAAACGAGTTTAGTATGATGGCATCTTTACCGAATGGCGAAGAAATTCGGATGAAATTGTTATCTTGAGTTGCTCTTTTCATTAAATACTTCTTTCAAAAAAATGCGGAGGAATACTCCCCCGCATGAAAATTACATTTGTTGACCTTTAACACCGCTGTAGCCGTATACCAATGGAGCAGAAGTGTTGTTCTTATCGTCAGTAGGAGTCACTGTCATCATCATTTCTGTGTAAGAAATTGTGATAGTTTCAACTGGACGATCGTCTTGGATAGAAACTGAGTAGTTAGAAATCATCGCATCAGTCAGTTCGATCTTCATGATCTCTTCAACCTTCTCACCCTGCTTAGTAATATGGAAAACCGCTGGTTTACCTTTACCAATCGTCGCTTCTTTAAATAAGTCAGGAGAAGAACGGTCTTGAAGTTTAGTGATAGTCAAATCATATAGACGAGTAGCGCTCGCTTCACGGTCCATCGCTGTACCAGTGTATGATGAGATCTCACGACCTACACTCCAATCTACAGATAGTAGTGTAATCAAATCTTTGTATTGCTCGGCTGTTGCCTCACCCTTAATATCTGCGTATTTAAGATACGTATTAGACTGCATGCTAATCTCCTATAGCATTATTAATTGACATATATCGTAATAATTTAATTATCTGACGTTTGGTGATAATTAGTGATTAATGTATCAAAAACTTCATTTTAAATACGCCCTGTTATATCTTTAAATAAGATTTAATTTAAGCGTTTTTTATAAAAAATAATAGTTAATATGAACCAACTCCCAATTATTATTGAGAGTGTAAAGGATGTTAAACTATTGAGACATCAAGTCCACTAGTTGTACCTTTAACAATAATTTCATCAAACGTCTTATCATTAAGAATTGCATGCAATATTTCATGAGAAATCTTCGGAAGCAATGTATTTTCTATGGTTGTTTGTACCACACGCGCACCACTCCCAGACTCATTGCTATTGTCTACAATATCATTAATTAGTTCCTCATCAAAAAACAGGTCAGCGTTATAGTGCTTACGAATACGAGTCGTAATTTTATCCAACTTTAATTTTGTTATTTCTATCAATACTTTTCTTGATAGAGGCAAATAAGGTAATACATTCACACGCCCTAAAAATGCTGGTTTAAAGTCAACCAACAAATCATCGCGTAAAGCATCTTTTAGTGCTGACGGCTCAGGCGCTAAATCAGGATCAGAATACAAAGACATCGTCGTTTCGGTCCCTGTGTTCGCGGTCATAATAATAATAGTGTTTTTAAAGTCTATATCTCGACCTTCACCGTCTTTAATTGAGCCTTTATCAAATACCTGATAAAAAATATCTTGAACACCAGGGTGCGCTTTTTCCATTTCATCGAGGAGAATTACACTATAAGGTTTACGTCTAACAGCTTCAGTCAGTACACCTCCTTCTCCATAACCGACATAACCAGGAGGAGAACCTAATAGCAATGAGACTTTATGCTCTTCCTTAAATTCCGACATATTGATAGTCGTGACATTTTCTTCACTACCATACACTTTCTCTGCAATCGCCAAAGCCGATTCGGTTTTACCCACTCCGCTTGGTCCGGTTAGGAGAAATACACCATTTGGTCGTGTCTCATCCGTGAGCTGCGCACTCGCGGTTTTTATCACTTCAGACATGAGCTCTAAAGCGTGATCCTGCCCGACAACTCGCTTGCACAAACTTTCTTTCAAACCCAATACTGCTTGGATTTCATCATCCTGAAGTTTACCCAGCGGTATACCGGTCCAATCCGAAATAACTTCTGCGATTAGCGCTTCATTTACATGCGAAAAAACTAAGGGCTGTGAGTTAGCGGAGAGGTTATTTTCAAGCTCTTGTAACTTGTCTCTCGCAGTCTCAGAACCCTCCTGCATTATTTGGGTTCTAAGTGACTTAGCTTCACTTACCCATTCTTTTTCTTTTTCCCAAAGTACTTCTAATTCAATAATGTCATTAGATAGCGCATCAATCTCTTTTCGGACACTTTGCAGCTGCACATCAAGAGATGCTCCTAGCCGATTCTCTTGGCTAAGATGCTCATACTCAGCTTGCTTTGCTTTAAGTTTATTTCTTTTCGCATCTAGGCCTCCCGGTGTAGATGACTGACTTAACGCAACTCGAGAGCAGGCCGTATCCAAAACAGAAACCGCTTTATCTGGCAGTTGACGACCATTAATGTATCGAGCTGAGAGTTGGACCGCTGCATTGAGAGCTTGGTTAGTGATATGAACATCGTGGTGTTGTGCCATTACATCAAGTAAGCCTCGTAACATTTCGATCGCGAGTTCAGGGGCAGGCTCATCAACCTTTACGACTTGAAAACGCCTAGTTAAAGCTGCATCTTTTTCAAAATACTTTTTATACTCTGCCCACGTTGTTGCTGCGATCGTTCTGAGTTCACCTCTCGCTAATGCTGGCTTCAGAATATTCGCCGCATCACCTTGGCCCGCTTGCCCACCACCGCCAATTAGGCCATGAGCTTCATCAATGAACAATATAATAGGCTGTGGAGCGTCGTTTACTTCCTTAACAAGGTTCTTAAGCCTGTTTTCAAACTCACCTTTCATGCCTGCGCCGGCTTGCAGTAACGCCAAATCCAGAGACTTAATTGCCACATTTTGCAGAGCGGGAGGTACATCGCCATCAATGATCTTTTGCGCCAAACCTTCAACAACGGCTGTTTTTCCAACACCAGCTTCTCCCGTAAGAATCGGGTTGTTTTGTCGGCGTCTTAATAAAATATCGATCATTAGGCGAATTTCATTATCTCTACCAATCACCGGATCTATTTTACCTTCCCTAGCTTGCTCAGTAAGGTCTGTTGTAAATTGATTCAAGGCGGAATTCGCGTTTGACTGCGCTAAGTCATTCGATCTTGATTGAGGCGCATTACTTTCTTTAAAGTTCAATAAGCGAGATGGTTCTATCTTGTTTAGTTCAGGACTAATCGAACCAGCCATGTTGACTAACGTATCATCAGACAAGTAGGCAAATAAAAGATGGATGCACCCCAACTGTTCTTGATTGAATTCAATGGTTGCAGACAACAAGGCATTTTGCATAACAGTCACCGTATGAGCTGATAGCCCAGGCACCGACTGGCATCCTGTTTTGTATTTTTCTAATGCCTTTTGAATATCGGTTTCAACCTTGATTTTATCGACATCAAATTCGTCAAAAACTTCAGAGTAAATATCGTCAGGATGGCGGATAATCATCATTAACCAGTGAGACATTTCAATACTGTGATGAGTTCGGGAGCTTGCCATCGCAGCTGCCTGTTCAAGTGTTTCCTTAGCCTGAGGAGACAATCTTTCGACCAACGCTGAAAGTGAGAGTGAAGCCATTACATTTCCTTTAAATAGTAATTGTTATAGTTCGATCTTTTGTACGTTCGTGTTTTTTAAGCACAGAACCAATACCTAACTGCCCCTGCTGTTTCGATAAACAAGCTTGTGGTAGCAAACTATGTTTGGTGGTGAGCTGCCACTTCAGTTGTTTATGTTTTCCAATCAACTCATAAGCAGCGTTCTTAATGATTGCTATATTGGGTTGGTTAGGAAGCAATTTACTAACTAGCTGTTTATCTTTTGGCAGAAATTCTATTGTTGTCCCCGCGTTTATGTTCCATGCTTTCGAACCCAAAGACGCTCCTAAACCAAGTTGAGCAAACTGCCCTTCAGGCATAGTTCGGGATGCAAGGCGTGTTTGCTCTTCTTTCGTAAGGTGTAACCATTGTCCTTGAAATTCATGAACTTTTACTTGGCATCCAGATAAACATTCAAGAATACTTTTTAGTCCACCTTTACTTCTCACTGGTGAAGCAAACACACCACCATAGTGCTGGGACAGTGAACTCCCTTTCCCAGTTAATGCCGATTTACAGCTTTCTAACGGCGAACGCGTGCCCTGCGCATGCGCACGAGACTGAACAGTCAGCTGACTCAGTTGCCAACATCGATAATAAAGAGATAATAAGCGATGATTGAAAATATCGTAGAAGTCCACCATAGCCGTATCGCCTTCTTTTTGGCGATGTAAAGCTAATTCACTATAGTGCTGGGGAAGCACACCTTGCTCACCCGTTAGGCCTATTAAATTGGTCTCAATCTCTAACTTGCTGTCATCTATATTTTTCAGTTCACAAAGCTGAGCATTTTCAAAACCTAATGATGGATTAACCTTTAAGTTTAGCTTTTCATGCTTCGGTAACGCATCTGTTCCTATTTGCGCCTCTGCTTGCAGAACTTCGTGTTCAATAAGATGAATCGCTTCAAACAATGGATGTTGCTTTAATTCTCGATAAAATTGTTCCGCGCTCATAACAACACCTTATCGCCAGTTAATGCGGGCCATAGGTGGAAAGACTTTCCCGTGGACTTAAGTCTTATTTCTAACTGCGTAAAAATGTTAATTTCAGCATATTGCGAGAAGTAAACAGATAAAACACTACCTAAGAGAAAGATCTGCTCTTTAGGTAAAATTTGATCAGAAACCGTCAAAATAATTTTTATACCGTGCGCAAATCCAACTTTACCTTTCTGACTAATTCTTCCTGTAGTAGGCTCAAACTCTAACTTAGTTAAAGCATCGATTACCGCTTTCGTTTCTGCTGTCCCAGAAAATGCATAGAGATTAAGGGTCTGCTTCAAAGTTGCTAAACCATCTTCCTCGGTAAAATGGTTTAAAGTTAAAAGCTTAGTTAACTGCCATCGTGTGCTTTCATCCATTTCTGGCCGAATAGTTTCTGATAAAGAAACTAAACAACGAACAGATTCGAAATTGTCATTTACCTCCGGTAAAGATACTTGCGGCAGCCCACCTCCAAATGGAAGTTTCTGCGCTAAGTTGCGGTTACAGCACTCAGCTTCCACGTACATTAACCAGTTTTCCCGGCTATCCGGGCTGAACAACTGATGTTTTTTATCAACAAAAGAAATGTAAGTTTCTCTACCTGGCTCATCATACCCACCAGCCCAGTTCTTATCCTCACGTCTCATCAACCAATAAATCTCACTAGTGTTTGTATAATGCGTGTGCTCACCAGCGTGATAACATGGCAAATTGTGGTACGTTTTGTTCCAGTTTCTCAACGTTACGTCAGAAATTGAGACAACCTCATTACTTTCAGATTCTTGGTATTGCGGAGACAAGTGGTAATCGTATTCAGTTGGTAGAATACGCTTAGGCTCCATAATACTTTTAAATAAGTTGATTACAGGCACACAACCTACCATTAAGCTTTCTTCGTCCACTTGCTTTGGAAGCCAGTCATCGTTGGTATCAAAGTAAAAATACAGTTCGACTTGCTCTCCAAGATCTAGCTCAGATAATCCAAGTTCGGTGATATCAAAGAACATAAACTTCTCAGGAAAGTGCAAATACTCAACAAGTAATCTTGCTCCTGAAAAGCTTCTTTTACTGTATGGCACAACTTTCTCATCTTCTGAAAATCCTACTTCAGAAAGATGTCTTTTGGTTAAAGGACGAACTTCTTTGCCATCCACAACAACAGATAAACCAATTAGGTTTTGAAACAGCATTTGGTAGAGCTTAAAAGTCAATTGAGATTGACCGTTTAAATAGAAGCGCAGCCGTTCTATCCCCATTTCACCAAGAGGAGTCTCTTCATCTTGAGCCGTGAGCTGTACTTTCAAAACTGAATGAGCATTGCTTTCCCATCGTGAGCCAACTGGCTTGAAAGGCGCATTTTTAAAAACGCCAGAGGTCACATCAACAGGATACATTCTGACCGGATAACAAGTTCTAAACTCGCATTCATGATATCCAGTAGCACCGATAACAACTCGCTCGCCTTCTTCTACATCAAAATAAGAGGAAGTGGAGTTAGAACAGCTCATTTTAATGACTGACATTGACGGGATTGGGGCGTGAAAATCCGGATATAACTGTCCCATCAAAGACTCTGTAAACTGAGGGTAACTATTGTCTAAGCTTTGTCTAATCCTTGCTGTTAGAAATGCGCAACCTTCTAACAATCTTTCTACGTGTGGATCGTCAACCTGTTCCTCACTAATACGAAGTCTCGCGGCAATCTTGGGATACTGCTCACCAAACTCTTGCCCTTTGTGACGCAAATAAGCTAACTCGCGATTATAGTACTTGAGAAACTCTTCACTCATTTTGCTCTACTCAGTTTCATACCTAAATTTACCGGCTCTACTTCAGAATTGAATCGCACTTCATGAATACTGTTATCAATTAAGCAAGTGGCATTTATCTGTAACCTCAATACCCTATCAATAGCGTTTTTCTCGTCCGAAATCTGGACATGAGGGTTCCTTAACCTCGGCTCAAACTCTTTAATTGCATCATGAACGATGTCGCAAAGCTGATTCTGCCCTTCTTGGCTGCTATAGGGCATTGAGGAAAAATCTGGCAGCCCATAGTTCAATATTGAATAACGAACCTCTAGAAGATCATCAGGAATATTTTTCCATCCAATACGACTATTCAGCATCGACTCTAGATCTCTAAGTAAGCTGCTCAACATCTGTTGCTGGCTTGCAGGGAAGTCTTTCTCATCCCGAGCGAGAGGATCACTATCTATCAATTTGTCGAGCAGAGAAACGGTTAACGACATGATATTTCTACGCTATTTGTTTCTGTTCTAATAATGTAGTCAAATCACAGATTGGAAGCGCTGAGTCACCGACTAACCAACATTTTTGACCCAAGCCAACAAAAGATTCTTGCTCACCAATCTGCTTCCAATCTGTTTCTCGACCTAACTTTTGCGCATCGGTCTCTGAGTCGACATACGTCAAAGGCATATGGCCTTCGCCTTCACCAAGTCCATCGATATCAAACTCGACAGGTCGCCAAATACTCTCTAACAAAGAAGCAGGTGCTTTAACTTCTAGCGTATGGATACTCGATATGGGTACAAGAAAATAGTTACCTGCTGTAGAAAACAGTTCAATGTAACCACCTAAACGATCATCAATATCTCTAGCATCTTCGTAGTTTGTGCCGTTTACGTTAAACCCTTTAATAGTACGATGCTCTTCAATGCGATGCGATAGACGTGACGCTTCTTCGTACTCTTGATTTCCGAGAGCAAGATTAAATCGAACAAGCTCTTTAGTTAATTCCTCATCACCTAATACTTTGGCACTAGCCGCACCATTGATAAAATCCTTTCTAGCTTGAGCTGCTTTCACTAAATGTCGTAGCTGACTTGCACCAGGCAGATACTCAGGAAACAATTTAATCGATTGCATGAGCTGAGCGTCCGCACGCTCGAAGTCCCCATCAATGCAAAGAAGCTCAATGAAGGAACTTCTCAAGCTCGCATCTTTAGGGGTTGCTTTAATTTCATCAATTAATTGCTCTAGAGCGTGTTGCAATAGGCCTTGGGACAAAGCATTTTTCCATTGAGTCATTGTTATTTCCTTACACCATGTGCTCTGGTGATAATTCGGTAATTAATTTAATGCTAGATACCATTTGATCGAGTTGAAAATGCGGTCGCAAATGGATAACTGAGTAATAATGTCCAGGAGTTTCTCTTTTCTCTCGAACTGTAATTTTCGCTTCATTTAGGGGGTATTTAGCTCGAAGCTCATCAGACGCTTCATCTGATGCGGTAGTGTACTGATGTAACCAGCGTTGAAAGTCACGCTCTAGGCTTTCTGCGTCTTGATACCCACCAATTTTGTCACGCCCCATAACCTTGAGATAATGTGCGACTCGCGATACACACAATGTGTATTGCAACATCGATGTCAGTTTTGCATTCGTTGAAATATGCTTTTCTGCGTATTGTTTGGGCTTGTAGAGAGATACATTCGAGGTCATCCCCACCATATCGGTCTCAGGTATTGGAGAAATAGAAATAAAACCGCACTCAGACAATTCTTGTTCTTTTCTCTCAGAGATTTTCAAGTTTAACGGACATCTTTCACGATCATTCTTGCCATTAACACGCATCTTGCTCCTTGTAGGAGCGACGATAATACCCTGACTGTAATCGCCTTGTTTAATCCCTCGCATATGCGTGAACCAACCATGTTCCTGAAATGCTCTAATTGATACGGCAGCAAAACAGTACGCACTACTCCCCCATAGCAAATCTCGATTGGAGTCGTAGATGTGTTCTTGAAAATTGAATTTATCATTCCGCGAGCCATCACTTTTGTATGGCTGACGGAACAAGACGTTAGGTGCAGTCAAACCAATAAATTTAGCGTCATCGTTGTCTCTCAAACTACGCCACTTTGCATAATCTTCCTGTTCAAATTGGGCCGCTATATCTCTTATCGCAGAGAGTTGAGCGAAACTATCAACACCAAACATCTCTGGCGATGCAGACATGATAAATGGGCTGAATGCTGCAGCTGCAGACTGAGAGATCTTACTCAACACAGACAGATCTCTATCAAAATAATTTTTACTAGGATCACAGCGAAGCTGATAATCTCCAACCACCACACCAAAGGGTTCTCCCCCTGCCATCCCATATTCATTTTGATAGAGCAACTTAAATAGTGCTGATTGGTCAAACTCGATGGCTTTTAAAGCATCTTTACTGATTTCATTCCATGTCGCCGTTAAAACCTTAACTTTTACAGAATCCGATGAACGAGAATCAACCTGTTCACATAAATACCTAACTCCAACCCACCCCCTTTCGAGCTGTTGAAACTCAGGATGATGTAATATTTCATTTAGTTGAGATTCTAATAGCTCATCAATGCGGTTAATTGTGTTCATCACACTATGACGAAAGCTGTCCAAATCTCTTGAACGTGTACCTTCTAGCCAAATTCGCGCTGACGATACAAGATCAGAAGATTCATTGAATCGAGTCAACCACGGGCTATCAAGTTCAGCGTAGCCTCCGGTACTGAACTCATGTTTTAGCTTGCTAGGGTCGCGAAAGTTAAGTGACACTGCTAATTCCATCTAGAACATAAAGATTGGTCATGGCTGGCCTTTCGACCAGCCAATTCGTTTCTTATCCACCTGACTGAGGGATCTTGGCCACAAGTCGCAAAGATGTAGTCAGTTCTTCCATTTGCAACCAAGGTT
The DNA here is from genome assembly GCF_033337975.1 of Vibrio sp. Vb2880. Lineage (NCBI taxonomy): Bacteria > Pseudomonadati > Pseudomonadota > Gammaproteobacteria > Vibrionales > Vibrionaceae > Vibrio > Vibrio sp. Vb2880. Next base: position 90,939 of record NZ_JAWORT010000016.1, on the reverse strand, counting down.
TCAGCCATGCTACGGCATTGTAAGAACCAGGTGCGCCAGGAATTTCCTTAACCTGAACACGAGCGTCTGCTAGAGGGTATTTCGCTCTGATCTCTTGACCACCGCCTTCAGAAGCATTGACGTAACCTAGGATCCAGCGGTTCAGCCAAGACTCAACGTCTTCTGCTTCCATAAAGCTACCAATTTTATCTCGAGCCATTACTTTCAAATAATGCGCAAAACGAGATGTTGCCATCATATAAGGTAGGCGGGCAGAAATGGCCGCATTGGCCGTTGCTTCAGGGGATTCATGGTTCGCTGGTTTTTGACAGGTTTGCGCACCAAAGAACACTGCATAGTTGGTGTTTTTGTAGTGACAAAGCGGTAAGAAACCAAGCTTACCAAGCTCCGCCTCACGTCTGTCGGTAATACCAATCTCTGTTGGGCACTTCATATCAGGGTCGCCATCATCACTCATGAAGAAATGCGTTGGCAAGTTATCCACTCGACCGCCGCCTTCTGCACCACGGATGGCAGTACAAAATCCATATTTTGAAAATGCGTCAGTTAACTTAACACCAAGAACATACGAAGAGTTCATCCAACAGTAGTCGTTATGTTCAGCGTTAACAGCAATACCTGAAACAGGATCTACTTCGAACTCTTCAAACCCAAACTCTTCGACTGGAGCGGTAGCTTGTCCGTATGGCAAACGAGCAAGGACTTTTGGCATCGTCAGACTAACGAAGCGCGAATCGGCACTCTCGCGGAACGAACGCCATTGGGCGTATTCTAGTGATTCAAATACCTTATCTAGGTCGCGTGGTTTTGACAGCTCAGTCCACTCATCAAAGCCGAATAGTGCTGGTGAAGCCGCGGACAAGAATGGAGAGAAGCCAGAAGCCGCTACATTTGACATTAGGCGTAACGACTCAATATCTTCTGGGTGGTTGGTAAACTCATAGTCTCCAATCAATGCACCATACGGTTCACCACCAGCACTACCAAACTCAGACTCGTAAACCTTTTTAAAGATCTGGCTTTGATCAAACTCAACAGCTTTGCTCAAGTCTTTATGTAGTTCTTTCTTGGTCATACTCATCATGCGAACTTTCAGAGTAGAACTGGTCTCTGAATTCATCACTAGATAATTTAAGCCGCGCCAAGAACCTTCGAGTTTCTGTAATTCTGGGTGATGCATTACTTCAGACAACTGATCAGAAATCTGCCTATCGAGCAAATTAATCGCTTCACGAAAAGTTACTGTTAGGTTTTTGTTCCAAGTAACTGTCCCTTTCATTGCTTCTTCAGCGAGCGTTTTAATCAGCTCCTCAGCACGAGAAGCTTCGGTCTGCTTAGTCGCACCAATAGCTTGATCTAAGAATGAAGTTGTCTGTTCATTAACTGTTGGATCTAACTGTTTTTCAGCTTCAGTCGTCATTATTCCGCTCCTTCAGTACTGTCTGACTTCGCTTTCTTGTCAAGATCTAACTCGCCTGCAAGTCTTGCCAGATTGTCCGTATTGTTCAAAACATCCTCTAGGATATTTTCAAGCTCTTCTGAGCGGTCAACTTTTGTCATCAAATCACGCAGTTTATTACGCGTTTCCATCAATTGGCGTAGTGGATCAACTTGATTTACGATCGCAGCAGGCTCAAAGTCTTGCATTGATTTAAAGTTTAAATCGACCTCAAACTGTGAATCGTCATTCGCAAGCTTATTCGCAACTTTAAACTTCACCGATGGATTCATTTTTTTGAGTACATCGTCAAAGTTATCTCGATCGATCTGAATAAAACGGCGGTCTTTTAATGGCTTCAACGCTTCTGTGTTTTGACCAGCGAAATCACCCATTACACCTACAACAAAAGGCAGTTCTTTCTTAAGAGTTGTACCTTCAGTTTCAACATCATAGGTAATGTGGACACGAGGCTTCCGTACTCGTGATAGTTTCGAGTGGATACTCGTCATACCATTCTCCCTTTATTAATTTTCATTTTGTTCTGCTATGCCAACCAAACGGAAGTAGCTTTTCTTTGCATCCCCGTCGGAGATAAGTTCCGCCAGTAACTCCGGCAGAGGCATCCCACACCAACGAATGATCTGTTCGATGGAGTAAGAAACTGGTGAGTGAGGTTCACTCTCTCGGAAGAAATCAGCTACTTGCTGCAATTGTCTAATTGCCTGCTCTCGTGATTTCATGTTTGTCGCTAATAATGCATCACAACTTTGTGCACTTAACGGTTGTTCAGAAGAAGATTCATCAAGATCCTCTAGCTCTTCAATCACTGCTTGTGGTTGATTAAAACGATCTCCAAGAAGGTGCTTTAATGCCGAGTGTATTGATTCAAGTCTTTTTGATATATAAGAGCTAGGAGTCACATCACCGACCGCTTCATCTAATCGCTGACTGAATTCATTAAATGATTCCGTAGCGAACTCCAAATCCGTGATTAATTCTCGATAAAACGTATCAGAAGTCGACTTAACCGTAGTTATAATTTCAGATAGCTCAACAGCCCCAAGCTCGACTCGATTTCGGCGCTTATCTTCGTCTAAGCGTTCAAGCTCTATAGCTTGCTGATATTCCCAATAGGCATAAGCTTGCTCCACGCCTAAGTCAGTCAATGGTATACAAGCAATTGGAAAAATAAGTGTTCCTTCACTATCGATACCATTGAGGCCAATAATCGCCGATATTCTTGTCTCAATACCATCTTCATCAGGCATTGGGTACAGATCATCCCAAAAGTTCTCAATTAAACTGGTTGCGAGTTTGTAGCCAACGCCCATACCACGAAAACCATACAATCGAGTTAGGGCTTCTATAAGCCAGGCAACAAATTCCAAATCTTTAGACTGATTCGTGAGTATTTCTGGGACATCTTCAATAAATACTCGCCATAAATTACTGTGGGTATAGATACTTTCTTCTTCTATAAGAGCATTACGTTCAGCATTGCGGGCGGCCATACGCTGATCTTTCAACCGATAGTAAGCAGACTGTGGTGATACATCCTCTCTAGGATCAATACCTGTAGGATTTTCTTGAGATATAGGAGCCAACGCTTGTTCATACCAATCAAACATTTCATTACTCATAAGCTCTCCCTCTTAGAAAGACAGGTATCGTCGCGTCTTCTCTAGTTACTGTTTCGCACTCCGTTTGCGCTTGGCGAACTTTGATCAAAGCACAAGTTACGTTATCACTTGCGCCCCGAACCAAAGCCGAATGCATGAGCGCTAATCCAGCTTGGTTGACTGAGTCTGCATACAATGTCCGATGAATTTCATCACTCGTAAGTTCCTTAGAGAGTCCATCGCTACAGAGTAGAAACTGATCGCCGTCAGCCAACTGCCCTGAAACTTGATCAATAGTGACACTTTCGTCGACCCCAACAGCTCTGGTAATAACATTTGCAAGAGGGTGCGATTCGGCATCTTCAAATGCCAATAAGCCCTGATCCACTAAGTCCATGACTTGACTATGATCACGTGTTTTTTGGACAAAATTACCACTTCTAAGCTGGTAAATTCGGCTATCACCCACCCAAAGACAGTGGTAATACCCATCCTGAATAAACAACAAAACAAGTGTTGTTCCCATCGTTTTACCGTCTAAGTGATTTTGTGCGTATTGGTAAATTTCTAAGTTCGCTTCTTGAACCACTCTTCGGATATCATCGATATTAGTATTGGAGACATCCTGCATGTGGCGCGCGACTCTATCCACTAGCATCTGGCTTGCTATATCGCCAGCACTGTGTCCACCCATTCCATCGGCAACCACCCAAATATGCTGTTCTGTCATATCCAACAGAGCATCCTCGTTATAAGGGCGTACTTTTCCTGCGTGCGATTTAGCAAAGGTAAAATAGTTCCAATTCATTCTTCTATCCTACCAATTCCACTTTTTCCAGCCGCCATCAAGCATGGCTGAAAACTGACCAATTGAAGGAAATCCACTCGTAATGAACATGCATGGTTCAACCTTCGTTGAACCTTCAGTCCACCAAAAACATGGTTTACTCAATTTTTCTTTAATGAAGTAATTCAAAAGCGTGTTTTGATCAGTATTGCCGTGATCATGAAAAACTGTAGATATTTGGCTTTGATAAAGAAACTCCAGAGGCCTCACTTCACTTGTTACATTCGCAACGAGGTCATTTTTTTCTTGAGTACTCTTATGCCAAACATCAAAGACAAAGTCGTCCTCAAGTACTGAAAGAGCAAGAGCTGCACTGTCCTCGGTCCAAGCTCTGTCACCCCAATATTGCGCAGCTTCACCTTTTACGGCACGAGCTATAGTAAAGAAAAAGTATCTACCGCATGCATCAACACTAGGAATCATGCTACCAATGTAGGTTGAGTCTTCTAAATAGCTAATATCCAAAGCAAAGTGCCACACAGGAGCCGTTAAAAAGTGCTCATTCCAGCTTTCACCCAGTTGTTCCCTGCTGACTGCAATAACCGCCTGTTGCCAATCATGCCAACGCTCCGAGAAATTTTGTGATAAACCATCTTTCACAAAGTCCCCTTTTGCAGGCATTTTACCGATATAACCCCAGCCTGATGTTATAAGGTTCGTGGACATCTGAACCTCTCCATTTCATTTGACCAAAACGGATTAATGGCACTAGAAGGAATAAGCTCTAGTTGCACCTTATTTCCCTTTAAATCAATCATAACTATATTGTCTTTACGCGATTCTGGCCTTGCTTTAAGTGATTGATCCAAAAGCTTGAATATGCCCCACTCACCTTCATAGGTATGCGCAATTTCGCGTTTAGATTCAGGTGGTGTGAACACAATTCGAGTCTGATCTTGACCGGCAGGCCAACTCAACGATTTAGCTCTTGCTGGTCCATGCTTATAAACCAAATCTTGTCCACCCAACTCTAAGACAAATCGAGTAATGTGCTGGTCTAGATAAACAGGCTTCATCCCAAACTCTACGCGTAAGGAATTATCAGATTCAAAGAAAGACTGCCTGATACGTTGCGCTCTTTGAAAGACCATTAGTGTTTCTGGACGAACTCCAATTTCCTTTTCTAATCGCCAACGACTTTTCGAAGTATCCACAAACGGTTCGAGGTATTCTTGGAAGAATGCGTCAAGCGTACCTCCATAACCAAAGAATCGCTTAAAGTCTTTCAATCTAACTTCTCTGCTCGCGTTGGGCTCGAATGGATATCTGCCAGCAATAGTCCGCTGATAAGGGCGGACCACCTGTGTTACCCAAAGTTGATTTAGATGATCCTTCGAACCGCTCTCCGCAAACTTAACCGACTCTTGAGAAAGCTCACCTAGCCATTGATTAAATGGTCTCGGCAAAAGTTCTTTAGCACGAGCAAAGGAAGCTGCGACATCTTGTGTAACGGTTCCATCTAAAATACTTTTGTAGGCAATTTTCTGATTGTTACCAGAGCTTGATAAGTCACTTAAATACGAACGCAAGTTAACCATTGCTTGTTGAATATCATCAAAGTCTTGCTCACCAAGGCGTAAGATCTCTGAAAAATGCGATTCGACTTCTTTACCTGGCAGAGCAACATTGAAACCGTTTTCTTCAGGTAAATACATGTCTAGTCTATCTGCCGTATTTGAAAACTTAACTTTGGCAACTTTACCAACAACTTCAGAAGCGGCTTTTTGATTTTCTGACAATGATACTTTTGATAGAGCAACCTCTTTTTGGATTGCTCTCAACAAAGATTCGATTGGTCTTTCAACTCCAGATAAAACCCTCGCTTGCTCTGTCGCAAGTTCTAGGCTCGGAGCCTGCTTCAATTGAATATCTTCGATCAACGTTTTCCATTCATTAACATAATCTTGATAGTATCGAGACTGAACGCCTTGGATGGCACTATCTTGATCAATTTCATGGGCCTTAAGATCGTCACCATAAACCCAGTTCTCTTCCATTAGGCTTTTTACTATACGGTTGATCTGAATCTGAAAAATGCTATGAAAACCATTGTACGTGTAGAAACCCGAAATGCCTTGTGATAGCGGTTTTCCACTAGCTCGCTCGAACTGCTCAAGCCCTTTAGGTCCCAATACATCAGTCAAGCGAAATGAAGGTACATGACTCTTAGAAAATTGTATTTTCATTCGCTGATAAGCACGTTCAGGTAGAGACATTTGAGTCAACACTTCTCGAGCACTCGTCACAGCAGCAGTGTTGTAAGTAAAGCCTTGTCCATCGTTGCCTAATAAATATTGAGTGTGCTGTAGCAAGCGTCTTCTTAAGTCTGCGTTTAGCTCACCCGGATATTGACGTTCGAAATAAAAGTTAAACCAAGCCAACACTTCATCTTGTTGATATTTGTCTGGATTGAATAACATCAAATACGTTTTTAACGTTTCGTACAAATACTCACGATGCTGTTGATTGCTCTCCATTTCTGACACCAGGCTATCAAGAAGCAAAGGGGCGAAAAATTGGGTCAAAGCATCAGAATATGCATTGTTTGCCGCCTGAGATACTTTGTCTCCTTGATAGAGACCAAACCTCTTTACAGAGTCGGCATCACCGTAGTTGCTTTGCTTTCCGAGAGGAAGCGTCATCAACCTATCTAATGTTTCTACAGCTGAAACAATATCCGCTTCAAAATCTAAACTTTGAGCGCCAATCAGTGCATCAATATGGCTAGCTTGTTCATTGGTATCGACAATTAACTGTGAGTTCCACTTATAACTCATAAACCAAAGCGCAGAAGCTCCTAGCAGTAGCGTTGTACATCCAATATAAACACCTCGACGCATCCAACCTGACTGCTTTTGATAGTGACGATTAACTGTTCCTAACAGTTGCTCTTTGAAAATAACCTTGTCAAAAAGATTCTTTACGAAATAACTATGAGAACCAGTCTGACTCTTTGCTAGAGCTAAACGATTTAACCCAAGTCCATTGGTTGATTCATTCATCAGCTTATCGACTGGTAAGCCTTCTTGAACCGAACTCAACATAAACACACCACGAATCAAGGCAGGCTCTTCAAAACTGTTTTGTGCAAAAATTTCAGCTAAAAACTCGTCAAGATTAGCTTGTAGCACTCTTAATTGCTTTGGAAATTCAAAGATAAGCGCGCGTTTATCTAAATCGTCCTCTGTTTCAAGTATTCTAAGCATACGGGCATCAAGGCGCTCCAACATGCCATGAAATTCTTTGTTGAATAGAGAAATAACGCCTCTTTCATCATCCACTTCACGAGGGAACATGAAACCAAATAATTCCTCTCGCTCTTCCTTACTTAAATCGGCAAAGAACTCATTGAAACCGGCAACTAAATCCATTTTGGTGAGCAATACGTAAATCGGAAACTGCATGCCTAACTGGTTTTTCAGTTCTTGAAGTCTCGACTTAATTGCTCGAGCATGAAGACTTCGCTCGGTTCGAGTCTGAGACATCACGCTGGCTAAGCTTATCGTAACAATCGCACCATTAATTGGTCTTTGCGTTCTATACTTTTTCAACAATCCTAAGAAACCATGCCACGCTTTAGAGTCGACCTTTTCTTGACTGTCTTGTGTCGTATACCGGCCAGCCGTATCTATAAGAACTGCTTTATTTGCAAACCACCAATCACAGTGGCGAGTGCCACCTACACCGGCAATAGAGTCAGAGCCAAGGCTGTCTCCTAATGGAAACTCTAACCCCGACTGCTTTAATACGGTTGTTTTCCCCGTTCCAGGAGGGCCAATCAATACATACCACGGTAAGTCATACAAACTTCTCTTGCCTTTGTGTGTTTTCGTCACTACTTTGACAGCTTGCTCAATACGCTCGCGCATTAAGTCAATTTCACTTGCCGCTTCTTTATCTGATTGGCTATCAACCTCAAGCAACGTTTGAATACTTTCGTCTTCTTTCACCTTCTGCTTATGCTGCTTGGTAACGTTAAATATCGCCCAAAGCAACACTAACACAAGAATAGTGACTAGCCGTTGAAAGTCACTCTTTAGGGGCTCATACCCCGCTATCGTAATAAGTGGACCAACAACCCAAATGAAAATAGAACAAGCAGCGACACCGATAAGACCGAGAAACCATCTTTGAGTAAATATTCTGCCAATTTCTTTAATACGCATCTCTATCTACCTATTATTAATTCGCGACAAGAAGGTCGATTTCAATCCGGCGGTTAATAGCTCGGTTTTCATCACTACTGTTTTCAACTAATGGTCTTGCATCCCCCAATCCCTCGGGTATCACTCGCCCTTCTAATGCACTATTCGAGATCAGTTGTTCAGACATAGCAGTGGCTCGAGCTAATGATAGGTGCCAGTTCGAGGGATATTTACTCGTGAAAATAGGCCTATCGTCGGTGTGACCAGTAACAATGATCTTGCCTTGGGTCGACTCCAATGTTCTCGCAAGCTTAGAAATAACGGGTTGGATGTAAGCGACAACATCAGCACTACCTGATTCAAATAGATCTTGAGACTTTAACGAAATTCTTACCCTGTCTTGCAGCGGCTCAACATTGATTAGCCCCTTACCGATCTCAGTTGCTAGATACATTGAAATCTTTTCTGCAATTGGCGCTGATTTTGATTCTGACGTTGCATCTTGGTTAAGTTGTTGCGGTTGAATCAAATTGACTAATTGAGAAAAGGTGCGATTGGATGCCTTATTTAGCTCATAGCTAAAATACATATATATGCAGACCAATAATGCCGCCGTTACAGAACATACAACCCAAAGAGGGGCTCTATCAGAAGCCTTTGAGCCATTCAAAATGTGTTGGTCGATACTATTACTTAGCTCCTGAGGGACTCCTCTCCCATAAGACTTAAGAGTAGCAATAACCTGTCTTCTCAATTTCCGGTGCGATTCCAGTCCATTTTTTTCTAAACGGTATTGACCCAGAAACCCGAGAGATAAGCACACATACATTAGTTCAAGCAAATCTAAGTTCGCATCTGGTTTCGCCATGCACTTATCAAGATGCTTAAAGAACGCTTCCCCACCTTGACTGCTAGCATAGAAGGAGCTGAGTAATGAATCGTGACTCCAGAATGAATGCCCCCCCCAATTGGTGTTAAGGACAACTTCATCTAGTGAACAGCATAAACAATAACGAGCTGTATCAATGGTATCCAAATCAACGTCATGCTGACGTAATCGGTTCTCATAATCTCTAAGCTTTTGTGCCAATGTCTCTTTTAGAAACAACGGATCGGAATGAGTCGCTGTCGACCGAATTTGACCGATAATAGATAACAGGCCATTCGCCTCTGCTAGTAGAGAGTTATTCCCATAAGCGACCACTGAATCATTGTTCACCAATTCAGGGCTTTTTGAGATAACTACGGTATTATCCAGTGACTTTTCTGATTGTGGTTTCGATGCGGGTGCTCTTCCACCCGGTGTTGGTTTTACGATCGTTTGTTCCATACTGAGCGCGCCTATTGATTAATACTCCAAAGCTCAAGTTCAGCATTCGGAAAATGCCCTGATAGGTGAAGCGCAATACCGCCACTATCTTTTAGCCTCATCCAAAATGGCCCTTTCTTGACAACTTCGAAATAGACATAGCCCGTTTGGTAAGGAATCTGTCTCGGGACGACACTCAACGGCACTACGTTTATACCGTTGATCTGATTATTAATTAGATCGCGAATCTGTTCTGCGGGGCCAAACTTGAGTTGCGCTGGGACCAGGCGTCTTATTTCATCTGTTGTGGTATCTGCTTTAATTGCTAGCACAAATTGGCATGACTCAAGCAAGCGTTTATCTGGAAGTGGCGTCACTTGAATACCGTACTGGCGAGGCTCCAACGGAAGTTTGGTCGCAGTTTGGTCAAGAACAACACTGAGGTACTGACTGAGTATCTGATTCAACTCGCTATAGACACTTGATACATCTAAGTGATCATACGCAAGCAAACTTGGGACTCTTTTAGTTTTATTAGAAAAAGTGGCTAACTCACCAATGTAACCTTTAAGTGTCGTCGCTAATTCCAGTGGATGTAACCTATCTAACTCACTGAAATGCTTTAACTTAGCCTCATATCGGTTCAGCATTTGGAGCATAATGAAATCAACAGCAGATGCCGATGCAGATTTACCCTTAATCAAGCGCTGCGCAATAACGTCAGCACGCATCTTTGTCATCGCGATAACGTTACGTAGATAGGCTGACATAACTTTGTCGCTAAGGAGATTGATAAGCGGAGGAACGTACTCATCGTCTAGTATAACTTCCCCTTCAGGAGTTACCTCTTTGATCCTTAAGATAGGTAACTCCACATAACCCGCTAATTTGTCATTACTCGCTTTCAACTCTAGGTTAAGGGCTGCAACTTGGATGGTTTCCTCATCTTGTCCTGTAAGGTTATCTATCACGTCGATATCTTGAAGTACATAACGAGAGACGATCGATTCGCTTACATCCGAAACGTTTTTACCTGTAACACTTGAAAGAGGGAGAGTTATTTTTACTAACGTATTTTCAGTGTTTTTATCAATAAGTAGAGGCGAAACTGAATCGTTGGATATTAACGTATTAACCAACGTCATATCTGGCAAAACAGCTTCAAGATGCTCAAGTTCAATAAGACCATCTTTTAGCGCGTGTTTTTTTACTCGACATTTCCAAACTCCCCAATTGTAAGCCCCACCTAACTGATGTAAGCCCTTGAATTCTTGAGAGGTTGCGCGTTCTTGTTGTTGGAAGTGCTGGGGACGTAAAAACATTCCTTCGCACCAAGCCGTCTTGGAGTATTGCGTCATTTATAATTAGCCAACTAAACGTTATTTAACGACCAAAGACAGATCTTCTAACAATACTTGATATGTGTTGTAACCGGTCTTATCCACTTTAATGACTTGTCGCCAATTTGAGTTTTCAATATCTCGAAACGCGACGACAATGCCTAAATATTCTGTCTTTGGAGACATACTTGCTTGATATGTTTCTTTCTGACCTGGAGTTAATGAAACTTCATATTTATTCACTAAATCAGGTCCTAAGACTTTTTCACTTTCTTCATAAATAGAAAAAAAGTCCTGGCTTTCGAAAATGGTATTTGACGTTAATTCAAATACATACACCACTACAGGAGAAGGCCTGCCGTTTGAATCAGGATTAATGTTATGACTTGCTGCTATTTCTAAATCTGAGTATGGATCAACAACTAGGTTCGCTGCTGAGCACCCAAATAAAACCATTGAAATTAATAACAAAATATATTGGTAAAACTTTTTCATCACCCTAATTCCTAGCCTTTGTTTTTTAATGCTAATTCATAGTGCTTAGCGAAGTCTTCTAAATAGAACGGAGACTCTTTATTGATAATATCATCGGATAACTTTTCATGAATATCCTCAAACCTCTTCCAACTTTGAGCATATTTTCTAGCTGGAATAACCTTATTAATAACCGTGTCTTTCGCTAAAGCATCTGAGTATATAGAAGTAGGTTCAACAAGTGACATAACACTCGAAACCGTACCTTCAACACCTTTCATTAAGGCTTGCTCATGACTTTCGATGTCATTAAATGCTTCTTTAATGGCTGCATTTGGCTTTAAGAAGCTAGCGGTTTGACGGTTATATAAGTTATGAATCGCATCTTCTAAGTTTGCAGAAAACTTTAAAGGGTTATTTTCTGACTTACGAAATGCGGTATGACTAAGTCGATTTGTTTGTTTAAACACTGCTCTGTTATGCAGTGTTTCCATTAAACCAACTAGCATCAAAGAAAATGACTCCCCCAGTTGTTCGAACCATTCTTCTCGGTTATCGCTGGGAATCATCATTGGATCTATACCCACCCCTCTAACAAAAGCCGCAAGTTCACCCCCATTGGTATCAAAGTTGGGAGTCGATAGTTGTTCTGATTGTCGGTTAACTTTCGGTAAAGTTTCAGATACGGTGCTCTGTTTTTCGGGCTTTGGGATATCAATAAAATCATCGACTAAACCAATATCTAGCTGAAAGTCAGAAGGAACACTTTCGTTTAAGAGTTCACTAGCACTAAGGCCTAGGTCAACAAATTCCTCTTCCGATGGACTTGAGACTACTTCAGGGGGGGCGCTAGAAAGACTTTTACTTGTCTCAAGACTGAATACATCTGTATCTGTTTGAATAGAAACTGAAATTTGATAATCCCCTAAGCTAACCATATCGTCATCGCTTAGTGCTATTTCATTTCCTTGACCCACAGGAGTTACAGCATTATTTACAAAAGTACCATTAGTTGAGAGGTCTTTTATCAAGTATTTGTCACCAAACTTAATCAGTTCTCCGTGGGTTCCGGATACCACTCTTTCAGGATCTGGTAGTGTCCAATCACATTGTTCAGACCGACCAAATGTAACCTTGGCATGTTCATCACTTGATTCAAACACGAACTCACTCTCAATCTCTGGAGTAAATTTGTGAAAACTTGTTATGGTTAAAACCAACTTCATGTAAACCTCGCCAAAGACCTGCTAGATATTATTTTTAATTTTATTATTAACTGCTTTCTTATTAACAGTAAGATTAATAAAAACCTTAATACTGCCATTGAAAATCATGCACGGAATAATGAATCATTTTTTTATCAAAGCAATCACGTATTGTTCAACAATTTTAATTATCCAACCAAGTTCAAATTTTTGACACTTAGACTTTCATCAATAAAAAAACGAATGTTAGTTTGGCCGAGAAATTCTAACATAATGACTTTTCATTGAGCAGAAAGGTATATATTCCCCCATCATTTATACGGAGTTCTTGTGATGGAAGACAGTAATAAAAACAATTCTATAAATAACGAAGAGAGCGGAGATAAAACTAAAATTGTAAAGACTCAAAAACGAGACAATGCAATTAAATCAACCAAACTCACTAATAATGAAACCTCCGTTAAAAATAAAAATGAAACAAATACAAAACTGTCTCAAAAAGAAAACACTCCGTTAGTTAATAAGAAAAAAAACAATAAAGATGACTCATTAAATAATAACAAAGATGTTATTAACGAAAGCTTAATAGGAACGACCGTTAAAAATCGGTATGAAATTGAGTCGGTTATTGGGCATGGTGGGCTTTGCGATGTTTACTTAGCTAAAGATAAGATTCTTGAATCTTCAGGTTCAGAAACACCCTACGTTGCGTTAAAAATATTACAGAAAGAGTTTGCTTCTCAACCAGAGACTGCACGCATGTTAATACGTGAAGCTCAACAAACTCAAAGGTTAAGCCACCCTAATATCATTAGGGTTTTTGATTTTGGTGTTGATGGCGAAATATACTTTTTAGTTATGGAGTATATTAACGGAGAAACATTAGAGAGTTTAATACAGCGTTCTAGGCCGCATGGGCTGAAGTTTAATGCAACTTTATCAATCCTAAATCAGGTACTCGATGCGCTCTCATATGCTCACTCTCTTGGTGTAGTGCACGCCGACCTAAAGCCCGCTAATGTGATTTTAACGTCTGAGGGTAACGTTAAGTTGCTTGATTTTGGTGTATCTAAAACTCATCAATTAAAGCAGGATCAATATGCGGCTAAACGTAAATCCGAAAATGTTGAAACGCTTGGTTATACTCCCAACTATGCATCACTCAACCTGTTATCCGGTAAGGAACCGAACTTAAGCGACGATATGTTTGCTCTATTTTGTATTGCTTACGAGTTATTGAGTTGCAAACACCCTTACGCAAGAACTCCAGTTAATGAAGCTCTCAAACAGAAGATCAAGGTCTCTAAACCAACTAACATGCCCGCATCTAAGTGGCCAATATTTTCAAGCGTATTTTCAACTGGCATCATTCCGAACGAGCTGACCCCTGAGCAGTTGAAACGCAAATTGAATATGCGCTATTGGCCTATCGCTAGCGGCGCGGCAGCGAGTATATTATTAGTTAGCGGCATTGTATTTGGTTATCAGCAGCAACAAGAAACCATCGCCACTTTGGAAACCGTTATTAGCAAGCAAAATGATCAAATTGCCGGACAAGAGTGGCAGCTTGATACGCCAGCAGAAAAAAGTTTAGCACTGATTAATAGTGAAAAAAGCTTACATCCAGTCGTTAAGGCTGGCTTATTACGCTTACACAAGACCTATATTCTCAGCGAGTTTGAATCTGAAATTGATCAGGTTTTGAATTCTGATGCCAACAACTACCCGAATTATGATGAAATTGAGTCCATACTTGATAAAGCAAAAACCTACTACCCTGACTCACATAAAATAGAAGTTCTTGCCTTAGATATTCAGTCAAGCAAGCACTCCACGTTACTTTCGATAGCAAGGCAAATCAATAGTCAACTTGAAAAGTCTCGGTACAGTAAAGAAGACGGCAGTAAATCCATCTATGAGCTCAAGGATGAGTTAAATCAGATTCATCAAGGTTATCCTTTCACGCCAAGTTCGTTATCTAGCGATGTTTTCGGTCAGCACCTCACTGAAGCACTCCAAAAGAAAGACGCAGCTGCACTTGTTGCTCTTATTAAGGTTGGGAACACCTTCTTTTCAAACGTAGAAGAGCATCAAGAGAACTTACAGATAAGTAATGCGATGAAAGATGCAGTGCTGGAAATGAAATTATATGAGACAGCGCTAGATTCCAACAGCCCTCTACCGTTTCCAGAAGATGCCGCTAGAATCCTGTTCCAAGAAGAGTTTGAAAACTTTTATTCTCGCCTAGAAAAGGCAAGGACGACAACTCATCTCGATAACTTGGTGAAGGATGTGGATCTGTTCTCGAAAAACTTTCCTATTGGTTTTCAGGATGTTAACGATTTAAGATTCAAAACTGCTGATAAATACTTACGCTTCTCCGATATATTACTTAATAAGCGAAGGACTTCAAGCGCAAGACGCGCTATGAAGAAAGCCAACGAGCTTATGAAGCAAATAGAACAGGACTCTAAGCAAAGCTAGTAATACAAAAGGGACGCGAGTCCCTTTTTTGCCGCAGATCACTTGCCAATATGCAACTAGATTGCTAATTTATACTTGTACTTAATGAGGAGAGTTAGCCTTGACTGAAGGAATAGTCAAAGTTGGCGAACGTCTGGCGTCCGTATGTAACGATAGCCTTAAACTAGGACTGCAAGACACTTACCGACTCGGCGTTTTACTTGGAAACATCCCCTTTGCTACTTGTGTTAAAAACACGCGAGTTGAAGTTTTTTCATCCCTACATTTCGACCATTGCCGTTTGGATATAAGTCAAAATATCTTTAACAATGACTTTCTTTTTGTAAGTTTATCTCAAGCGACAAGCAAACTATTTCTGCTCAAATACTGGTTATGCCATTCATACCTTCGGCTAAGCCTTCATTATCCGAAACATTCCTCTACCTCAACGTTTAATAGGGGTATACATGATTAATTTTGATGTTCTCAATACATACATGGATAACGACGTAGATCTGATCGTCACTGTTTTTTCTACATACCTTGAAGATCACACGAATGATATAGAGCGTATAGATGAGCTATATGCAAGCAAATGTTGGTCAGAACTCTATCTATTAGCTCATAGTTTAAAGGGCATTCTAGAGAGTTTCGGAGAAGACACCGCGGTCATTGCGTTTCAAAGAATAGAAGAAAAAACCAGAAACGATACAGCGCCAGATAGCTCAGATATAGCTATAGTTACTAAAGAGCTAGCTGCAATTAATCAACAAATCTTCACTTACTTGAAGAATATGCAATAAAGAAATTCAAGGCTTAACTGGGGGAAATATGGCAATGAATAATAGCAATTTCAGGGAGTTGATTGAGTCTCTCAAAGACTTAACACCAACTCAAAAAAGGTACTTACTTAGCCGTACAAAGATGGCGCTAGATGATGAAAGTAATATGTTAAACATCAGTGATATTCTAACACCAGAAGAGTTGGAGGCGTTACTATCACCGGCACCAACAACGAATACAAAATAACAATGATATACAACGCAACCGTCAGATTAACGCTAGGGACCAAGTGAAGCAAATCGACTTTGCTTGGTTGTTAGTTTCTCTCCCTATTCCTTTTCACTACAACAAACGTATTGTTTTCGAAACCTTTTTCCAATGTAAACAGGTCAGATAATTGAGCGACTAACATCAGTCCGCGACCTGAGGAGGACCAACTATCGTCATCCATTAAGTTAGGTGCCTCAATCTGTTTATTTTTATGTTGGATGAACGTCTTTTCATTGATCGGCGCTCCGCAATCAGAGACTCTCAGTTCCACGAAACCGGACACTTGGTCATCCCCAACCCTACACTCCACTTCAATTGGCAGGCCTTCTATTTCACTGTAAGAATGAATATAAGCGTTATTCATGAGCTCAACGACACAAAGCTCCAATGATTGAATTGCATTTAAGGGGATTTGATGACCCATCAAAAACCGAACAACGTCTTTGCTCGCACTTCGTGAGTGAGTAAGGGAGCTCCCGTAAGTTCGTTTAAATTCGCTCTTTGACATTCTTTTCCTTAAAATCGAGCCTCTCACCATGCCATTTTACCTGTAAAAGGCTGGCATCATCATCAAACTCATCTTCGTTGTGCCAAGATTGTACTTTTTTAAAGACGTCTCCCACTTGATCTTCAACTGGCAGCGTGCAAACAGCTTTTATACTCGATGCCAATCGTTGTAGTGAAAACATCTCCTCACCCTGCCTCGCTTCAATCAAACCATCCGAATAAAGCCACAATGCATCGCCCTCATCTAGACTAATTTGGTTACCGCTATATTCCATCGGCTGCATTGCACCAACGATAAAGTTATCATCACCTATCTGCTCCATCGTTTTCGTACTCGCTCGCCAAACTAAGATCCTGGGGTGGCCAGCCGTGCAATAGCTAAGTTGCCCTGATTTTGTGTTAAGAATGGCGTAAGCCATAGTAAAGTAAAGTTGACTGTTTCTAGTTTGCTGATAACGCCGATTTAGCCGTTCAATCACAGATGCTGGCTCACTTACGTAATAGCCGTCATCTCTCAACTCCATCGTGATCGAATCAGGCCCCTGACTTTGAGATAGTGTCTGTTGAATAGAAAAAGCCATCAAAGCTGAAGAAATACCATGACCAGAAACATCACATACATAAAACGCAACATGTTGTTCATCGAGCTCCAAATACCCCAACATATCACCACCAATCTGGGAGCATGGTTTGTAGACATAACTAAACTGTATATTTTGGATAGTTGATTCAGCAGGGAGTAGTTGCTCCATCAGATGACTCGCAGACTGCAGGTCTTGGTGAATTGTTTGATAGGCCGCATCTAGTTCTTTATTTCTCTCAACGAGTTTGTTGTGCAGCTCTAAAGTACGAAACCCCGCACGGATTCTGGCCTGAAGTTCCTCTACAGACGTCTTCTTATCTACGAAATCATCTGCGCCAGCATCAATGCCTTTCACGATCGAACTTTGGTCATTTCTAGAAGACAGTAGAACAAAGAAAATGTAACGCTCGCTAACTTTAGATTTTAATTGGCGACACAATTCAATACCATTAATTCCAGGCATCATTAAATCACTCAGCACAAACTGAATATCAGGGCGGTGGGTTAGCACTTCAAGCGCCGCTCTTCCGTCTTCAACTGCAACCACTTCATAGCCCTGCTTTTCCAATGCACTGCTGATGTAAAGCAGGACTGTTTTACTATCATCGACCAAAAGAATGGGTTTCATCTTCCTCCTTAATACGGTTGCTTTACTGGCTAACGCAAAACACTAGTCACTGACTGCTCATTTCTAAAACGGCTGTAGTCTTCGGCTAATAATTGGTGTTGATATCGAGTGTAAGACAACGCTTCATTAGAAATTAGTATCTGATGCTCTTTTTCGATTAACTGACTTTGCAGCCTTTCAATCTGTTCATTCTGCTGTGTGTAATTGAGGTACAGTGCGAATAGACCAAAAACCGAAACCATTAACAGGGCGATTAGAATATTATTGATAGTTTTCACTTGAATACTCATGACCTCTCCTTGTCTATTATTAGACTTTCCATGATGAAAGAGAGCGTCTACGGACCAAGAGCTCAAGGCTCTAAAACGCAACGAAGCAAATTGAGGTTGTTTTTCCAATTATAGGCGATAGGAGAAAAAATAAGAAAAATCTGAAAAAATTTGAATATCCTGCTGAGTTAAGAATCGGTAAGGTGGTAGCAGCGAGCTATCATCCACTCGCTGCAATACATTAACTCTGAAATGCAGGTCTAGCTAAAATTTGGTTATACCATCGAGCAATGTTTGGCGACGTCGATAGCACATCAATTTCTAGGCCTTTAATTGCGAAACTGATCAAAATAAAGCCTGTTATATCGACGATAGTAAAATGGTCTACGGCGATAAAATCATTATGTTCAAGCCGCTTGTCTAAGACAGGCAGAAATTCATAGACGCGTTGTTTTGATTCTTCGCCCCATGCTTCAACGCAACGTTCTCTGTCTCCATAAACTCCGGTCATGTTTCGAAACGCCTGAAATGCCGCATTTAGTCCTTGGAACTCCACCACACGATGCCACATTTCCACCTGAGCACGTTCGAGCTGGTTAGCACCAAACAACGCCAGATCATTTTCAAACGCTTCATCTAGGTAGCGACAAATCGCCACGCTTTCACAGATCGTCTTACCATCATCCAGTTCCAGCAGAGGCACTTTGCCGTTCACGCTTTTCGATTTAAACGGTTCAGATAGGTTATCGCCCTCACGAACGTTCAGCGCAACTCGCTCAACCTCGCCACCGATTTCCTTTAGAAAAATGCTAACTCGCTTACAACTTGGAGTCATTGCGGTTTCATAGAGCTTCATTTCACATCCTTTTATCTTTTTCTAACCGATTGGTTAGGATATACTGTAGCCAGTTTATAAACGATCAGTCAAGAACTTCACTATCAAAAATTTTCAAACAGTTGTGGGTCTGTTTGCTGAGCGAGATTTTTGATGCCGTTTGTGAGTTCACATGAATTTGGAGGCTGATACCCAAGAATAGATGGGTATTCATCATATTGGTTCAGTTCGAACGCTAGAGGTTCTCTGTACCATCCCTCCAAAGCAATTTAATTACCCGATAAGCAGACCCAGGCAGGTAATTTATGGCAAGAAAAGCCAACTTCGACCGAGATGAAAAGCTTCTCGTGGCTATGGATGTGTTTTGGCGCAAGGGCTTTGCGAACACGTCCATCTCGGATCTCACCGACGAGTTGAACATCAACCGCTTCAGTCTTTACAACACCTATGGTGACAAGCAACAGCTCTACTACGAGGCGCTCGATACTTACTTGAAGAAGGTCTCGCTACCTTCACTGAATGATTTGGAAAAAGACGACGCGTCTTTACCTGAATTAGAATCGTTCCTTAAATCTTTTGCTGAGCTGCAACGCACACGCAGCTGTGGGTGTTTTATTCAAAATGCGTTGATTGAGCACGCAGGTGAAGACGATGATGTACTGCGTAAAGGGCATTTTTTGTTTGACCATCTTATCGACATCATTGCGGATGCGCTGACCAATGCACAAAAAGAAACCTTAGTGCCGAAAACGCTTAAACCAGAAGAGCTTGCTCGTTTTGTTCTCAACAACATGCAAGGCATGCGCGTACTTGGCAAAGCCAAACGTTATGCCGACTTGGATACGGCGCTTTCCTGCTTGCTGGTTTTGATTAGGAAATAACATGTCGATTGAAGTGATAGCAGTACGCCTTACCAAAGGCATGGACTTAAAGCTGAGCCTAGCGAAATTGGTCGAGCAGCATGGTATCAAAGCAGGCTCGATTGCCTCATGCGTTGGCTGTATCTTTCACCTCAACCTTCGTTTGGCAGGTGCAGAGAGTACGTTAACCAAACAAGAGCCATTTGAAATCGTATCTGTGATGGGAACCCTGACGCCTGAGCATCAACACGTTCATATCTCGGTGTCTGATCGTGAAGGACGAGTTTGGGGTGGGCATTTGCTGGAAGGCACAGTGATTGATACTACCGCAGAATTGATCATCCATTCTTACTCAGAACTTGAGTTCACTAGAGCGATGGACGACTCGACTGGCTATACCGAACTGCAAGTGAATCCTTCCAAATAGTAAAAAGCTCCAGAGCCATACTGTGCAGTCTCTGGAGCTTTATTCGCTTGTCTCTTACGCTAAGCATTTACTCATATCGAGCAAGCTAATTTCGAGGATCATTCTTCGGCTAAATAACAAACCTGATTATCGTCGATCGTTACTTGCCACGTTTTTAGGCAGTGCGCATCGTCTTCCAAACATTGCCCACTCTTTAAACTGAAGTGCTGTTTATACAGTGGTGATGCGACACACATCTCACCATCAATATCACCGACAATCCCTCGACTCATCACATAAGCCTTACCAATTGGGTCCCAATCTTGAACGGCGTAAACACCGCTATCTGGAATGTAGAATAACGCGACATGCTCGCCTTCAATCAACACCGTGGCACCGATGAACGGCATTAGGTCATCAAGCTGACACAATTTCACTTTGGTTAAAGCTGCCATTTACACCTCCTGTTTCACGGGAATACGCTGACCGCGCACACGCTGGTACGGCAAGACTTTGCTGCCCGACGTGCTGTTCAAGAAAGGACGAAAGCGTTGCAATTTTTGAGGATTATCCAGCGTACTCTTCCACTCACATTGATAGGTATCTATGACTCGCGCCATTTGCTCATCCAATGAGTCACATAGGTTGAGAGAGTCATCCAAAATCACTTGTTTAAGGTAATCTAGGCCCCCTTCCATGTTCTCCATCCACACAGACGTGCGCTGCAAGCGATCTGCGGTGCTGACGTAGAACATCAATACTCGGTCGATCATGGTGATCAACTCTGATTTGGATAAGTCGGATGCAAACAAATCTGCGTGCCTTGGTCTCATGCCGCCATTCCCGCAAACGTATAGATTCCAGCCGTTTTCAGTGGCGATCACCCCAATGTCTTTACTTTGCGCTTCTGCACACTCGCGAGTACAGCCCGATACGGCAAACTTAAGCTTATGGGGCGCTCGCAATCCTTTGTAGCGGTTCTCTAGCTCAATGGCTAATCCGACCGAGTCATCAACACCATAACGACACCAAGTAGAACCCACACAAGATTTCACGGTGCGGACCGACTTGCCGTAGGCGTGCCCTGTTTCAAAACCGGCATCAATTAAGGTTTGCCAGATTTCAGGAAGCTGTTCTAACTGCGCACCAAATAAATCCACGCGCTGACCGCCAGTGATTTTGGTGTACAGATCGTATTGCTGAGCAACTTCGCCTAGCACGATGAGTTTGTCTGGTGTAATTTCGCCGCCCGGAACACGAGGTACAATTGAGTAAGAGCCATCTTTTTGCAGGTTTGCCATAAAGGCATCGTTAGAATCTTGCAGAGATTGATGTTGAGGCTCCATGATGTGTTCATTCCACAAAGAAGCAAACACAGATGCTGCTGTCGGCTTACAGATATCACACCCATGCCCTTTGCCATGCAGTGCAATTAAGGTGTCGAAGTCTTTAATCTGTTCCACTTGGCAAATATGGAACATCTCTTGGCGACTGAGCTCAAAGTGCTCACAAAGGTGGTTGTTAACCTCTACCCCCATGGCTGCTAATTGAGTATCCAATACCGACTTGACCATATTGCTACAGCCACCACAGCCAGTACCGGCTTTGGTGTTGGCTTTAAGGTCCGTCAGGTTGGTAGTGCCAGCTTGTATCTCGGCAACTAAGTCGCCTTTTGTGACGTTGTGACAAGAACAAATGATAGCGCTGTCTGGCATCTCTCCATCCAGCATTCCGGTATCAAACAGCAGGTTCGCCGCGTGGTCTGGCAGGACTGTTTTGTTCAAATAACACTGTAAGAGCGCATCGTAGTCGCTGTTGTCACCAACAAGAATTGCACCAAGCAATTGGGTACCACTCGCATCAACCACCAGCTTTTTGTAGATGCCTGCAACCGCATCTTGCAATACCATTTCTTGTGCGCCTTCGGTTTGCATTTGTGCATCGCCGATAGACGCCACATCCACCCCTAGTAGCTTGAGCTTGGTGCTCATGTCTGCACCTTTAAAACCTTCGCTTGGCATTCCAGTCAAAACATCGGCAGTGGTTCTCGCCATGGTGTAACCGGGTGCGACTAAACCAAAGATCTTCTGATCCCAAAGGGCACATTCGCCAATCGCGTATATGTTTTCATCGCTGGTTTGGCATTGGTTATTGATCACAATACCGCCTCGCTCGCCTACTTCCAGCTCAGCCATTTTTGCCAGCTCATCTTGAGGGCGAATACCTGCGGAAAAGACAATCACATCCACTTCGAGAGGATCTTTGTCTTTAAACACCATACGATGCTTAGCCGTTTCACCATCGCAAATTCGCTCCGTACCCGTCGAGGTATGAACGGTTAGCCCTAGCGCTTCAATCTTCTCTTTTAGCACCAAGCCAGCACCATCATCTAACTGCACGGGCATCAGGCGAGGAGCAAATTCAATAACGTGAGTTTCTAACCCCAATAGTTTGAGTGCGTTTGCCGCTTCTAAACCCAACAAGCCACCGCCAATCACTGCGCCTGTTCTTGCGCCTTCACATGCCTTTTTGATTTGTGAAAGGTCATCAAGCGTGCGGTAGACAAACACGTTGTCTCGGTCTTTACCTTCAATTGGAGGCACAAACGGGTAAGAACCGGTCGCGAGCACGAGTTGGTCGTAACCCAGCACATCTTCACCATCAAGCAGAATGCGCTTTTGCTCTCTGTCGATGCCTGTTACTTGGCTGCCAAGTACGAGTTGGATGCCATGCATGTCGTACCATTCTTGGTTACTCAGCATTAAATCATCATGAGACTTACCCGCAAACAAAGAGGACAACTGTACACGGTCATACGCGATAAAGCGCTCTGCACCAATCACGGTAATTCGGTGCTCCAAATGCGCGTTTTTCTGTACCAATTGCTCGACAAGGTGTTGCCCGACCATACCATTACCTACCACAACGATGTGGCTCAATGCGTTCTTTACTGGGATCGTTAAAGGACTGTTCATTGCTGCCTCCTTATGCCGTTTGCGCTGCGGTTTTGGGTTTGTCTTCTTTCGAAGCAGGAATCTCGACTTTGGATTGCTTCTCGTAAAGGAACTTCAGCACTGCTTGTCGACACTTCTGATACTGCGCATCATCTGCCAGTGCTACACGCTCACGAGGGCGAGGTAGATTCACTTCTAACACTTCACCAATGGTTGCCGCCGGTCCGTTAGTCATCATCACGATTTTGTCGGATAGCAGCACCGCTTCATCCACGTCGTGGGTAATCATGATGACAGTGTTGTTTAGCTCGGCTTGGATCTTCATCAGTGCATCCTGTAGGTGTGCACGTGTCAACGCATCCAACGCGCCAAATGGTTCATCCATCAGCAAAACCTTTGGTTGAAGTGCCAGTGCTCTCGCGATGCCGACTCGCTGCTTCATACCGCCCGAGATTTCATCCGGCTTTTTGTGCGCAGCATGCTGCATTTGAATCAACTCTAAATAGTGGTTCACTTGTTCCTGAATCCACGCTTTGCCCTTTTTGCCGGCAATTTGTTTTACTGCAAGCTCAACGTTTTGATACACGGTTAACCAAGGCAATAATGAATGGTTTTGGAACACCACTGCGCGGTCGGGTCCCGGTCCTGCCACCTCTCGTCCATCGACTATTACGCCGCCGTCTGTTGGCATGTGTAGCCCTGCGACTAAGTTTAATACCGTTGATTTACCGCAGCCAGAGTGACCAATTAGGGATACAAACTCACCTTTATTGATTTGTAAATCGACGTTCTTAAGCGCGATGAACTCGCCATCTGGCGTTGGGAATCGCATCCCTAAACGCGTTAGATCTAATAATGCTTTTTCCATGATCGTTTCCCTTATCTCAACGCTTGTTGTTTATTCCAAGACAGCCACTTTTGAAGTTGCAGCATGCCTCTATCGAGCATCAAACCGATAAAACCAATGGTGATGACTGCCACCATGATGCGCCCCAATGATGCCGAGCTGCCGTTCTGGAATTCATCCCAAACGAACTTGCCTAACCCCGGGTTCTGAGCGAGCATTTCTGCCGCAATCAACACCATCCAAGCGATACCTAAAGAGAGACGTAAACCTGTGAAGATCATTGGAATGGCAGAAGGTAAAACGATAGTGCGAATGTGCTGCCACCACGAAAGTTGGAGCACTTTGCTCACGTTGATTAAGTCTTTATCAACGCTCGTTACACCCACAGCGGTATTAATCAGCGTCGGCCATAAGCTACATAGCGCTACTGTGATCAGAGAGTTAATGAACGACTTAGCAAACATCGGGTCATCACTCACATAAGTGGCACTTACAACCATGGTAACGATGGGTAGCCAAGCTAAAGGTGATACGGGCTTGAGCAGTTGAATGATTGGGTTGAACGCTTGATACAGCCCTTGATTAAGACCAAGCACGATGCCAAGCGGAATCGCGATAATCGTCGCCAGCAGAAAGCCCGCGGTCACAGTCACTAAGCTAGTCACGATTTGGTCGAAAAACGTCGGTTTACCTGTGTAAGGACGAATCTTCACTTCCGCGTCTGGATTCTTCGCTAACTTCGCAGCATTGCGCTTTTCCTGACGCTCGATAAACGCTTGTTCCTTTTCTCGCTCTTGCCAATGGTCATCGACAAGGTTGCTAAACTGCTGAAAAGTTTGCACTGGTCCCGGTAGCGTACCTAATGAAGTTTGCACTTCTCTCGCTGCTAAGTGCCACATTGCCAAAAAGATCAGCAAGCCAATGACGGGCAAAAGCACCAACCGACTTCGGTTCACTACCTGCTTAGCAGGAAAAAGGGAAATGACATTACTAGACATACTCACTCCTAAGAAATTTACATCCTTGTTGCCACAAGCGAATTCCCTCGCCTGTGGCGTTTATCGTTATGGTTAAACCTTGTCTTTTCCTTTAAGCCCGATAGAGAACTTCTCTAGATATTTATTTGGCTCACGACCGTCATAAACGATGTTGTCGATAAAGTGTGTTTGCGGCGCACGGAAACCATCTTCAGCACTGAAATCTGGGAAGTCTTTTTTGCTCAACACACCATCTTCAATCAGTGCTTGAGCCGCTTGTTGGTAAATGTCCGGACGGTAAACCTCTTTTGCGACATCCATGTACCAATCATCGGATTTCTCGCTTGAGATCTGTCCCCAGCGACGCATTTGGGTCAGGTACCAAATCGCATCGCTGTAATACGGATAAGTGGCGTTATGACGGAAGAACACATTGAAGTCTGGCACGTCTCGTTTGTCGCCTTTCTCGTATTCAAATGTGCCGGTCATTGAGTTGGCGATAACTTCGGCGTCGGCTCCAACGTAGTCGCTTTTTGATAGCATCTTCACTGCTTCTTGGCGGTTGGCATTGTCGTTTTCATCCAACCAATGTGCCGCTCGAATCAAGGCTTTCACTACGCGAATGTGTGTGTTTGGATTCTTCTCAGCCCAAGCTTTGGAAACACCAAACACTTTCTCTGGGTTGTTCTTCCAGATCTCGTAATCGGTCACGACTGGCGTACCAATACCTTTGAATACGGCTTGTTGGTTCCATGGTTCGCCTACGCAGTACCCTTTGATCGTGCCCGCTTCCATTGTTGCTGGCATTTGTGGTGGCGGTGTAACACTCAAAAGAACGTCAGCATCCAACTGGCCACTGTTATCGCCTGAGTCTGGTGCGTAAAAGCCTGGATGAATCCCACCTGCCGCTAACCAGTATCGCAACTCATAGTTGTGCGTCGATACAGGAAACACCATCCCCATGTTGAACGGTTTGCCTTTATCCAGATAGCTGTCGACCACAGGCTTCAGTGCATCCGCTTTGATTGGGTGAACTGGCTTGCCATCTGGTTGCTTTGGAATGTATTGCTTCATCTGCTCCCAAGTATCATTGGAAACCGTGATTGCGTTGCCGTTCAAATCCATACTGAACGCGGTAATCACTTCTGCTTTTGTGCCGACACCAATCGTCGCGCCCAATGGCTGACCAGCAAGCATGTGCGCGCCCGCAAGCTCACCATCGATGACTCGGTCTAAAAGCACCTTCCAGTTTGCTTGAGCTTCTAAAGTGACGTACAAGCCTTCGTCTTCAAAAAAGCCTTTCTCATAAGCAACCGCCAGCGGTGCCATATCGGTTAACTTAATAAAACCAAACTTCAGATCTTCAATTTCTGGCTCACCCAACTCTGCCTTTACGCTGACCGTGGTGAATACCGATAACGAAATTGCTGACACTTTCAGCATCGAACTCCATTTCATTGGTTTGCTCCCATAAAAAAAGCGCCACTACTCCGAAGAGCAGTAGCGCCGTTGCTAAGTCTACAATTACCGCCGTTGATAATTGAGATAAGCGATTCAACAATAAACCCAATTCTACTAATCCAATTACTGTGCCAACTTATTTTTCACAGCAAATACAATAAATTAGCATATTCCGCAGTTCGTTATCCCCCGTTATTGCTTGCTGATAGTGCAACACGCACCACGTTAGAAAATGCACTCTAACCCCAAAGTGGTAGAGCGACTAATCCAATACTTCCAAAGTAGTTATCAAATTCTTGGCAACTTGTGCGAGCGTTTGGCTCGATTGCATGGCCGAATTTCTAAGTGCTTTATAAGCCTGATCTTCATCAACGCTGTGCATCTTCATCAGCAGACCTTTGGCTTTTTCCACCAGCTTGCGCTCTTCAATCTTGTGGGTCAGCGATTCAATTTCCGATTGCATACTTTCGAATTTCGCTCTCACTAATGTCGCATGTTCAATCCAAGGTTGAAGTGCAAACTCACTATCATGCGGCATGAGTACATAGTCCATTTTTTCTGATAACCGATTGATATCATTAGATGATAACTGCTTTAAGACGATAAGAAGTGGTGCCGATTTTCTGCGGCAGAAATCGACGATCAAACGCAGTTCCGCGGTTGGTTGCTGCCATCCAACCACAACGCTTGCCGACGGTTCTCGTTGCATCAACGTTTCTAGTTGTGCCAATTGGCAGCCGATGATGTTGTCGTAATCTTTGCTCAATAAGCCGGACAATCGAGCCTGCTCTTGGAGGCTATCGCAGCATACTATGATGGGTGTTTTTGACGTTGATTGAGTCATGCACATTCCTTGTTTATATCTCACTCACTAAGAGAGACATAACAAGGAATGTGCCAACTAAAGTAGACGCGCTTTAACTAGAGGCGAGATGTTCTTTGAAGAAGCCGAGTGTGCGCTCCCAAGCGAGTGCTGCTTCTTCCGGTGCGTAGCGTGCTGTTGAGTCGTTATGGAAGCCGTGGTTGACGTTCTCATACATTAGCGCTTGATACTGTGCGTCGGTTGCGATCAATTGCTGTTCATAAGCAGGCCATGTGTCGTTAACACGCTTATCGAGCCCTGCAAAGTGAATCATCAACGGCCCTTTTACTTGCTTTTGGATCTCTTGCGCAGCTGGTGTTCCATAAAAAGGCACACCTGCATCGAGCTCTTCAGGCATTACCGCTGCAAGCATATTGACAATGTATCCACCGAAGCAGAATCCAACCGCGCCCAATTTACCGTTGCCACCCTCGTATTGTTTGAGGAAGTTAGCGGCTGCAATAAAGTCTTGTTCGATCTTGGCTCTGTCCATCTCTTTCTGCATCGCGCGACCTTCATCGTCGTTCCCCGGATAGCCGCCGAGTGGATAAAGCGCGTCTGGAGCGAAAGCAATAAAACCGTCTTTTGCAAGTCGTCTTGCGACATCTTTGATATAAGGGTTCAGACCTCGATTTTCATGAATCACCAACACGGTCGGCGATTTTAAGGTCTTCTTCTGTGGCATCACCAAATAACCACGCCCTTCTCCATGCCCATTTGGAGATGGAAAGGTTTCGTAAGTTGCTTTGATGTCAGGATCGTTAAATGAAACTTGTTCTGCGAGTGCGTAATTCGGGGTTAACGCATCGACCAGTGCTGTCATGCTAAAGCCGAGCACAGCAAGGCCACCCAGCCTATTAAGAAACTCACGGCGCGTGATTTTTCCGTGGGCGTATTCGTCGTACCAATCGAAGGCTTCTTGCGGGATCGGGTGAGAAGCCTTTTCACTAGGAGTGGTATGCTTTAGAACCATTATCCATGTCCTCTGTGTCTTACCATATGGGATTTTCTCATTCTCAAAAGCGAAGCGAGAAACGAACGCGATTGAGGCTAAAACTGCGGTTTCACCACTCTGATACGGAGCAAGGTGGTGAAACACATCATTGGCGAGCTAGGATCTTTTACCTTCTTCAAACAATAGATAATGGATTCAGATTCAACAACTTTGCGCCGTTGGTTTTACATTAATTGACAATAGTACGTTATTGCTGGCCGCAATAGGCTTGCCAGTAAGAAAAGGCACGTTCGAATGCTTTTTCTCTGTCGTGCATTTGTGCAAACAAGACCACTGTCATGGTAGCAAGAACCGTATTTGCCATTTGGTTCATGTCGTCTTCTGACGTCCCAAATGGGCAGTTCGCAGGCATTGGCACCTCAGACAGCATTTGCTCCGTCCAGTAGTGCGATGTCACGCCGCTTGTTTGGCTTAACCATACGGTTTGACTTACTTTCGGGTTGTATTCTGACTCACCAGATTGTCCTTTGAATGACACAACGGCATGAGCGGTTTGACCAATCTCGTATTCGACTTCAGCATGAAGTTGTTGGAATCCCGGATGGAAACTACCACGAATACCAACCGTCGCCTGCCCCGGATTCAATGCACGAACCACGGTATTAATCGGCGTTCTAAGCCCATAACGATTCTTCCAACCGATCATGGTTTCTGCTTGGGGTGCAAACGAACTTAGCGGTAGATACACAATGTTTTGTGTTTCTAAGACACGCTTTGCGTCTTCTGCTGATTCCGCTTTCGTAATAGCAAATTTGTCGAGGTAGTCTTCAGCGTGTAAACGACCAGATTGACGATCGTGGTAGCCATGCATCAGCACCTTATGACCATTATCGGCGAGGATCTTCGCTGCCAACAGATGCCAAGGCTGACCTGCCGCTTCACGTTTGCCTGCATAACATGGCCAGTCAATGTCTGCACCAATAGCTGGCATGCGGGATTGGAATGCTTTCACAAAGCCAGCGATTTCTTGTTGAGTTTCGTTCTGTACACGGATCAGCATCAATAGCATTGCCATCTGATCATCATCGCACTCACCGTTTAGGTATTCATCCATAACTCGAAACGCTTGGTCAAAGTTCAGTGGTTTTCTACCACGTTCGCCACGACCGACTGTTCTAATACATTCCAAAATGCTGCTCATATTCCCTCGTATTCCGTCACTGACTGTACGGTTTCTATTAGTTGTTCGCGCAGTTTGACAACTTCTCCCATCACAATCAATGCTGGGCTCACGCCTTTAAGTGTAATCGATAAATCATTGAGCTGATTGAGTTGTGTAACATGCACTTGTTGTTGAGGGCTGCAACCATGAGTGATGATCGCGACAGGGAAATCTTCTCTCAAACCAGAGCCTATTAAACCCGTTTGTATTTGCGATGACTTTTCTAACCCCATGTAGAAGACTAACGTTTGTCCGCTTTGCATCAGTTGGCTCCAAGCCTCAAATGCGCCAGTTACCACTTGCCCCGTAACAAAGGTAACGCTACGAGCAACGCCACGATGAGTCAGCGGAATCAAGCTGTTTGCTGAACATCCAATCGCAGCAGTAATGCCGGGAATAACTTCGTAAGCGATTGAGTGTTTGACGAGCGCTAACGCCTCTTCGCCTCCACGGCCAAATACAAAAGGATCTCCCCCTTTTAAGCGTACAACTCGCTTTCCTTGTTGAGCGAGCGATACCATCAAGTCACAAATTTCTTCCTGACCAATACTAGGTTGTCCGCATCTTTTGCCCACGTAAATCCAATCGGCTTGTGGCGAAGCCAACTCCAAAATATCTTTGTTAACCAAACGGTCGTACAACAGTACCTCTGCCGACATAATCGCTTTCACAGCCTTTACCGTTAACAAGTCAGGATCGTGCGGCCCTGCTCCGACAATCGAGACAAAACCTTTGTGGTTCGCGTCCAGGTCTAGTGAATGGTCTTCTAAAAGTTGGTTCAGTTTGCTTGCTTGATCATGCTTAGAAAAGCGAGACGAGCGTTCTTGTTTCTGACTCGCTTGTCCTTTCTTAAACCAAGACTTTTGATAAGGCGCTTCCATGTGCTTATCCTCTTTATGACTTACTTTATTTGAATAGCCAAACTTTGCTGGTTCGCTTGCTGTTTGCCCTTTTGATGCTGATGGCTGTCGACCATTTGTTTGATTTGAGAGACGCACGAGCCACAGTTAGTACCGCATTTGAGTTTGTTTTGAAGTTGGGTCAGTGAAGTGCAGTCTTGTTTCTCCATCGCGTCATGTATTTGTTTATCGGTAACGCGGAAACAACTACAAACCAGTTTGGCACTGCTTTGCGATTGAGTGATGGTAAGCAGTTGCGATAGCGCCATCGGCTTGCCAATCAAGCCAGTAAAGTTGGTGTAGTCAGTTTGAATCGGTTCGCTAGACACCACTAAAACAGAGCGAATGATACGAACGTCTCCAACAAGGTCGTAATCCACCGCTAGCCAACCCTGGGCAATATCTATCGTAATTCTGCGGCTCTTTTCCGTTCGACAAAAACTCTGCTTCTTTGGTCGCTTATCATGTGCAAAGCGCCAAATGCCCAAATTGCTTTCTGCTTGAAATGCGCTGTAGAGAAATTTACCGGAATCAAACTGCGTACCGATGAACATACCGTAGGTTTTGACCGCGGCGTCTTGCACTTCAACATAAGACGACTTAAATGCAGGCTGCCCTGAAATAGGGTCTTTTGCGCTGTTTACTATCGCATTAACACTGCTTTCACCGCCATATCGACCCGCCCAGTGCATTGACATAAACAGCTCCTGAAAACCCAAACCTTCATCAATGGCAACTTTGGCATAAATACCGGTGTTTGAAGCAGGCTGAAACAGCTTGGTGAGTTGTCCTGCTTTTAAGCGATTTTGAGTGGCAGAGAGCGTGTTCATGTACACGGTTGGTTCTAACTCTGAGGCGGCAAGGTGGGCGATATGCCCTGTGCGCGTCATGGTATGCCATTGGTCACGTTGCCTGCCCGTATTGAGCCACCAGCCTTTTGTTCTTTCTAAGCGCGTTGGAGATTCACTGGTCACGACAAAACGCGCTTTTCCATCTGGGTGTGAATAGACGCCATCAGCAAAAGGGCGCTCTCCTCCCCATTGTGTCGGCACCCACTCTTCGTATTCTTGCTCGGTTAAGTTGGCGTATTGAGAAAGATCTAGCTTCAATGGCGAATCTGCATTCATGCCTGTCATCGCGGCATATTCCCTGAATACCGCCCGCTCAGAAGTAAACGCAAAGCCATTTTGTGTCTTTTCCAATGCACACAGAGCTTGCCCAACTTGGCTTATCGCCCACCAATCTGATTTTGCTTCACCGGGAGGCGTTTGAAACTGGCGCTGCCTTGAAAGTCGACGCTCAGAGTTGGTCACCATGCCTTGCTTCTCACCCCAACCAGCGGCGGGCAGCAACAGATCCGCGTAATGCGCCACATCCGAATCCGCTGTGATATCGGAAACAATCACAAACGGACAAATCTCTAGTGCTCGTTTTACCAATTGGTTATCTGGCAAAGAGACAACAGGATTAGTTGCCATGATCCACAGAACTTTAATCTCACCACGTTCTACCGCCTCAAACAATTCAACGGCTTTTAAACCGGGCTGAGTGGCAATTTCTGGTGAATCCCAGAACGCTTGCACTTGCTCGATAGACTCTGCGTCAAAAGCACGATGAACCGCTAATTGATTTGCCAGTCCACCGACTTCTCGCCCACCCATTGCATTCGGTTGACCTGTAATAGAAAACGGCCCGCAACCTGACTTGGCAATTTTACCTGTCGCCAAATGTGCATTAATAATGGCATTGCCTTTATCGACACCATTTTCGGCTTGGTTAACCCCTTGGCAAAACAATGTGATTGCGGTTGGGCTTTGCGCAAACCATTGGAAGAATGTCGTGAGTTTTTCTTCTGAAATGCCAATGGAAGACGTTAGATTAGTGACATCGTAACGTAAATCAGAAGCTTCTTCTGCAAGCGCATCAACCCCGTCGGTATGGGAATTTATGTATTGAGAATCAAGGCATTGCTGATCAATAAGAAACTTAAGCAGCCCATTAAAAAGTGATACATCCCCATCGTTTTTAATCGGTAGATGCAAATCCGCTTGCTGCGCTGTGACCGTTTCACGCGGGTCAATGACCACCAGCTTGAGGTTAGGATTGCTCTCTCTCGCTTGTTGAATACGTCGGAATAAAACAGGATGCGTCCAAGCGGTATTAGCACCGCAAATTATCAATAGCTCAGTCTTATCAATATCGTCGTAATTGACGGGAACGACATCTTCACCAAATGCTCGTACATGAGCCGCAACCGCCGAAGACATACACAAACGGGAGTTCGTATCGATGTTTGCGCTGCCAACATAGCCTTTCATGAGTTTGTTGGCGACGTAATAGTCTTCCGTTAACAACTGCCCTGACACGTACATCGCGATGGAATCCGGTCCAAACTCCGCTTTCGCTTGATGAATCTTTTCAGCAATCAGATCCGTGGCTTGTTGCCATTGCACCTCTTGCCCTTGAGGTCGTTGCTTGGTGACAAGCTTTGGATACAACAAGCGCGAAGGCATATTCAAGCTCTCTGCCAACGCGACGCCCTTTACGCACAGTGAGCCCGCATTTGCAGGATGACACGCATCCCCAACGATTCCTTTCGCATTGACCTCGACACCACATCCAACACCACAATAGGGACAAGTGGTTTTTTTGCATCCTTGCGACATAACACCTCCAGTGCGATTCAGCCCAACTTACTAGCAAAAAAAAAGCCTCTCCCGAATCGAGAGAGGCAGCAATGCCTTTAACGCTGTTAGTACATTTTCAAAAAGTAATACCCTATACCGCTCTCGCCTGCTATTGAGAGCGGCGCATCGAGTTATCGATG
The DNA here is from genome assembly GCF_033337975.1 of Vibrio sp. Vb2880. Taxonomy (NCBI): domain Bacteria; kingdom Pseudomonadati; phylum Pseudomonadota; class Gammaproteobacteria; order Vibrionales; family Vibrionaceae; genus Vibrio; species Vibrio sp. Vb2880. The sequence goes on along the minus strand of NZ_JAWORT010000016.1, from coordinate 57,951 downwards.
AACGTTTATGTAAAGCAAGTGAGGTGCCAAGATTAAAAACCTTTACTATACAAAAGGTTAGCTTAAAACCAATTATAGCAACGTAATGCTACGCACTGATTGTGTGCAAATTTCGATCATTATCGTGCAGAATTACTTTACTAATTCCATGACTAACCTGGATTCTTCGTCACCAAAATAATGCGCTTCTTCTTCTAACGTTTTAAAGCCAAGGGAGAGGTATAAAGACAATGCAGGTTGGTTCTTAGGATCGACAGTCAATTTCACGCTTGAGCCTAACTTCAACGGCGCAATAACGTTTTCTAGGAGGGAACGCGCAATACCTTTACCTCTATGTTGAATATCGACGGCCAATGACATGATCCAATATTGATGTGCATTTGTGCTAGTCGTTAGCAATATATACCCTGCGACCTGCTCTCCCTCTTTTGCTACCAGTAAGCTCTCTCCCCAACAATCAAAAGCTTGCCGAAAGAAAAATTGAGGATAGGCGTGCTCTCCAAATAAAGTATTTTCGAGCTTATATATGGCAAATAAGTCCTCTTTTTGCGCAGACAAGATGTCCATTCAATGACTCCTTCTTTAACATGAATGGCAGCAGTATACCTAAATCTCATCTAAATGACGGGACACAAACATCTCAATTAAGTGCTTAAGAAATGTAATATTCTTCCTGAAAATTAGGCCTAACTCACTTAGAACATACATCCGTGATTAAGTTTTAACCGCAAAATCAAAAACCACACAAGATGAAAATTTCAACACATACAACCATTAAACGCATTACATTTAAGAACTTTATTCTGGTTTATTGAAAAATTCATAGTTGGATAATTTACAACCACCCCAAATTCACAGCATTATTCACCAAGCTTTGCGTGTGATAATAAACACTAAAACCTTTACCATTTTCAGCATTATTATTTTTATAAAAGCGAGTTTTAAAGTGAAAGAATCTCGAAATGCCTTAAATCCTAGTGAAATAAACACAACCATAGCTTGGTCAAAACATGATACACATTGGGTTCTTAGCCTATTTGGAACAGCCGTTGGCGCAGGCATCCTGTTTCTGCCAATTAACCTTGGGATTGGTGGTTTTTGGCCTTTAGTCGCGATGGCAGTACTTGCTTTTCCAATGACCTATCTTGCGCACCGTGGCTTAGCTCGTTTTGTACTATCTTCTAAGATCAAAAACGCAGACTTCACTGATGTAGTGGAAGAGCACTTCGGCGCAAAAGCAGGTCGTTCTATTTCACTGCTGTATTTTCTTTCGATCTTCCCGATCCTGTTGATATATGGGGTTGGAATAACAAACACAGTAGATAGCTTCATGGTAAATCAGGCTGATATGGCTTCTTTACCTAGACCTTTGCTTTCTGGCGTACTAGTGTTTGCACTAATTGCTATTATGATGGCGGGTGAAAAAGTAATGCTACGGGCCTTTGCCATCATGGTGTTCCCACTTGTTGCCATTCTTGCCTTTCTATCATTTTACTTAATACCGAACTGGACCATGCCTGTCATGGATGTGCCAGAAGCGTCAGCTTTTGCTAGCACTATGTGGTTAGCAGTTCCTGTAGTGATTTTCTCGTTTAGTCACGCAGCTGCAATTTCAAGCTTTGCAAATGTACAACGTCGCCATTACGGTAAGCAGGCAGATGCCAAATCCGAAGTTATTCTTCGTCGCACTAGCATCATGCTGATTGCCTTTGTTCTTATTTTTGTATTTTCCTGTGTACTAACACTGTCACCTGAACAATTGGCTCAAGCAAAAGAACAAAACGTATCCGTATTGTCTTACTTAGCGAACGCAACCGATAATCCATTTATTGCAACACTTGGTCCTTTAGTAGCGTTTGTTGCTATCACTTCATCTTTCCTTGGGCATTTTTTAGGTGCGCGTGAAAGCTTAAATGGTTTAATTAACAAGCATTTTAACCTATCTGAGAAGCGTGTTGATCGTATCAGCGTGGCAGCACTGTTCTTCTCAATCTGGGCGGCCGCGATCATGAACCCAAGTATTCTTGGTATGATGGAAGCATTGTCAGGGCCTGTTATTGCAATGATCTTATTTATTATGCCAATGTTAGCGGTGTATAAAATCGAGGCGATGAAACAATATCGAGGAAATGTCTCTACTTACTTTGTTCTAGCAGCAGGCATTGTGGCGGTAAGTGCATTGATTTTTAGCTTCTTCAGCTAATAACTAAAGACTAGCTTGGATTTTCAGGGGAATACCTTACACAAGGTTAAGGTGATTCCCTGAATTTTCTTACTCTTTAAAAGGTAATCATCGTTACCCTTGACTCTTAAATAAGAGCGAAAACACCCGCAATCATAAGTACTGAAGCGATGCAGGTACGGCCGATAATGCCGAAGTGCGAAGGTTGAATCATTTCATTATGCATAGTTAATCTCCTATTTATTATAAAAGCCATTTTTTATTGGCTTAATAACACTATGTCTAATATCCAGTTTTTTAACAACCCATACAAACATTAAATATTTATGACAGAAACGTAATTTTTTACACTTCGCCCTGATTTTGAGCGATGAATCCGCGGCTTAAATCATTAGATTGAGTCCACCGAATATGCTCGCCTACCTGTCATCGTTACCTTATCTATACCATCGCCTAATCATTGCATAAGTTTTCAATAGATTTTGTTTTATAAATCATAATATTATAGAGATCCTTCTCGTATCTCACTCCCAAAACACTTTGCCACTGGGAATCCATCCGCACTTAACCAACAAGAAATGGTAGACTTAACTGGTATTCGGTTAAGAGATCACATTTTATTAATACGCTCATGCACTTCTCAATTAAAAAACTGGCTTGCGCACTTTGTACTGCACTTGGACTTTTCTTGCATCCCACCAACGTACTGGCGAGTACCGAAAAGCAAGCTTATCTGGAAGAACACATTTCAGCAGAAAGCAAGCCCATGTTAAAACTCTACTTTCGCTCGATGGGTAAGCCGCGATCAATTCAAAAAGATGAGTTAAATGCGCCACAGAATGCATCAGCGGAGTCTCTTGCTCTGTATTACTTTGCACGAAAGTACCTTAAGCGTTACGAAGGCGTTCCATTACCGAAAGATATGCCCGATTTAATCGAATTCGGTAAAAAGCACCATTTGGAATGGGTCGTCGCTGAAGCACAGCTCAATAAGGCTGTAACAATGATTGAGCAAGACGATAACTGGAACGCAGAATTGTTACTCCATGACGTTGTTTCTACAGCCCGTGATCTTGGTTATCTAGCATTAGAAGGCCGTGCTTACCGCTGGTTAGGCAATCTAGAAGTATCTCGAAATCAACTACGCAGTGGCCTAAAATATTATCGCAATGCCTATGAGTTATTAGAAAAAACAGTATTTGAAATACAAGTCGCGATGACACTGAACAACATTGGGACGGTCTACATCGACGCATCAGATTGGGCTCGGGCCAACAGCTACCTAACGCAAGCCCTCGACACTTACCTAGAGAGCGAATATCAATACGATAATAGCTTTTTTATGGGGGTTATCTACGCAAACCTTAGCATCGTTCACTCGAGCCTCGGAGATAACAAAAAAGCGGAATATTATTTCAATGAAGCCATTCGACTTTCAATGCAAACGGGGTCGGACACAGTCAAGCACCACTCTTTATCCAGCTTTTCACAAATGTTGAGCTCGGTAGGAAAAATTGATGATGCATTAATGGTCGCACAACGTTGCGTAGACCTGCCCATTCCAAAAAATCTAGAAATGCTAAAAACGTCTTGTTACGAGGCATTTGCAGAGGCTTACCTCGCAAACAAACAATACGATAAAGCTATTACAACAGCACTTAACGTTCTAGAACAAACTAAATCAACCAGTGAATTAGAGCTGCGTCAGCGTATTGATATGCTTTCGGTACTGGTAAACGCTCATCAAATTCTTAATGACTATGAAGCGGCTTTTCATTATTTAACCCAATTAAGAGAGCTAGAGGCTGAGTTTTCTCATCATATTCATGGTGAAGAGATGATTAACATTAAGTTTGACCTCGAAGCTAAGTTAGCCCAGAAAGAACTCAAATTGCTAGAAACAAAAAATGCGCTACAAGCCTCTGAACTGCGTTCACAGCGCTATCGAGAAATGTTCTACTTTATCGCTATTGCGGCAATTGGAGTCGTTGGTTTTCGTTACGTACTGCGCGTTAGACGTATTAATAAAGCACTCACTCAAGAAAATACTACCGATCCATTAACTCAACTGCATAACCGTCGCTATCTTCACATTTGGTTGGACAAAATGGCTCGTAGAAGCCCAGATAGAACATTTGCCTTAGCCGTTTTAGATGTCGATCATTTTAAAACCTTTAATGATCAATATGGACACGATATTGGCGATAAAATGCTGACTCATATTGCCACGCTATTTAATGAATCCACCCGCTCTGGTGACCTACTCATTCGTTGGGGTGGAGAAGAGTTTGTCCTATTATTCGAAGTACAGCGAGTTGAAGATTGCGCTAAGTTTTTGGAGCGATTGAGACATACTGTTGAAAACACGCCATTGGTGGTTGACTCTAAACCATTAAGCGCGACAATTTCCCTTGGAGCAGTGGACAAACTGTCGGCACAAATAATTAAACAAGAATGGGATCAGTGGTTTTTCTTGGCAGACCAAGCTTTGTATGATGCGAAGCAAGCTGGCAGAAACCAGTTCATCATTCATCCTACATCTTAAAAAGCACACATGAAAAAAAATCTAATCATTATTACTTTTGCGCTTCTATTTCTTATGGCGTGCAGTAATCAGCAAGCATCTCAACTGGGAATGCGCAGCAGCAGTGTCAATGTATATGCCCAGCAAATGAGTAACACTCAACTATGTGAAACTCTCTACTACAACCGTGCAACCAACCAAACCAAAGTGGCGATTGGTGCTGAGTTCAATCGACGTGGATTAAACAAAAAGTGGTGTGATAAAGAATTCGATAAGTTGTACATTAAAAAGTGGATTGATAACGTGCTGCCTAAAGAAAAAGCCGAACCTAAGAAACCAATGGCAACTATTCAACCCGCTTCAACTAAATAACTCCCCTCTTGAAGCAGACGGTACACTCGTATTTTCTGCTTTTCACTTTTCATGCATGCTCGATGCGACATATAAAAACCTCATGGTTTCAGTAAATTAACAAAGACTTATGTTGTCCATCGAACTTTTAATGTAAACAAGTTGTAAATGGTTTTCGTCCTTATTCTTTGTCGTTAGCTTTGTTTGTTCCTGTTAGCGGAATATGAAACAGGAACTAAAAAATTCCAAACAAAGACATGAGGTCAAAAATGGAAATACGCATTAATCGCCTATTTGCTGCTATGTTGGCAGTAGGCATTGCACCTGCCGTCTCGGCGTTTGATCCACTCTATTCTGAACAATGGCACTTAGACAACACGGGGCAAACTGCGTTTGCGGCTAATCCTGCTGTTGCTGGGAACGACTTAAACACTAAGCTCACTCAGGCAATGGGGATTGCAGGTGTTGGTGTGAAAGTTGCCGTTATTGATTCTGGAGTGCAGATCGATCACCCCGACCTTGCAGGTAATATAGTTACAGGTAGCAGAAACTTCGTCGAAGACTCTTCATTCCCACCAAGTTATCCGGTTGATACTAATGGTCATGGCACTGCTGTAGCCGGTTTGATTAGCGCCGTCGGCAACAACGGTGAAGGCGGACGCGGTGTCGCTTCTCACTCTTCCCTCATCGGTTTTAACTGGTTAGCCAACCAGACATTAGAAGGCTGGTTAATCTCCCATGGCATGGACCCAGCAACACGCGATGTTCGCGTATTTAACCAAAGTTACGGTTTCAGCCCTATAAACCCGATTACTTTTGATGAAAGCGACCCTCAACTAAAACTTGAAATGGACGTGATGAAAAACGTCAGCGAGAGTAACGCCTGGGGTCGAGGTGCTGTATTTGTAAAGTCAGCAGGTAATGGTTACCGCTATTTCAATGCAGGGCGATTCTTCGTATTACCAAGTAACTTCTTTGCTGGTGGAGACAATCAAGGCTTGCCGATGCACAACTCTGCTCAGTCTTATGATAACGCCAATTACTTCAATTTAGTCACTAGTGCACTACGAGCGGATGGTACGCGAGCGAGTTACTCATCTGTGGGTTCGAACGTGTGGGTTGCAGCACCAGCAGGTGAATATGGGCAAGATTTCCCTGCTATGGTCACCACTGATTTAATGGGTTGTGAAGAAGGGCAAAACACCAGCGACGGACTTGGTATCAATGGCTTACACGGCGGAACGGAGCTAGACCCGAACTGTAACTATACCAGTACAATGAACGGAACCTCGTCGGCTGCGCCAAACACGTCAGGTGCCATCGCGGCAATTATGTCAACGAACCATGCGCTTTCTGCTCGTGATGTACGTGCTTTACTAGCAGAAACAGCAAAAGTAACGGATAAAACGCATCCAGGCGTACAACTTGAATTTACTAACCACAAAGGTGAACAGGTTAGCTACGAGGCCATTTCTCCTTGGCAGAAAAACGCTGCAGGCGTAGATTTCCATACTTTTTATGGCTTCGGAGCTGTCGATTTGGATGAAGCAATGCAACGTGCTCGCATGACGAATCGTGTTTTACCAGCTCAAGTCATTACGCCATGGGTTAATAACGCTACAGAAGTAAGTGTACCCGATGCAAGTCTAGTTGGTGGTTCTTCAAGTATCGCCATTGCCGATGAGCTGACAGTAGAATCCGTTCAAGTGACATTGACACTGGACCACGCTCGTCTGCCCGACTTAGCTATCGAGCTCATTTCGCCATCAGGGACTCGTTCCGTTTTGCAAACACCGCGCAATGGTCTTGTTGGTCAATCTCTTGATCCAACGATTACAGGCTACAAAGATCAATTAATGTTGTCTAACCAATTTTATGGCGAAGATGCAAAAGGCGAATGGACGTTGCGAGCAATAGATACGAACGGCGATGAAGTCTATTCTTACATTGCATATTTCAACTCTTCCACCATCTATGACGTTCCGATGGCAAACAACGCTCAGCCCGGTGTTATTAAGAACTGGTCGATGCGCATATTTGGACACTAAGGAGTCAATAACATGAAATACAAATCATTTTCTATGCTGGCTCTCGTTATCATGACGTCGAGTGTATACGCTGAGCAACAGCTCTCTCAACAACCGGCACCAGAACTGTTTGTGCCATCAGAAGCGGTTGAGATTAATGGCCAAGATTATCGAAAAGTGCAAACTGGCACTGTTAGAACCCTATCTGAAGACGTAAAACTTCAAGCGGGTGATGAGGTGTTTAAGAATGCGTTTAGTAACGTATCCAAAGCCACAGGACTGGTTTATATCACCGTAAACAATCCTAACGAAGCGAAAGCAGTCGCCAAAGAGTTAAAATTAGAAGTTATCTTCGCAGAGGGGGAATCAGCGGTGTTAAAAGCATCTCAAGATCAAGATCTGCTAAGTATTAGCGACTACTTAAATGCAGACAGCCGGGTAAAAGCGTCTAAAATTGAACTAAACAGCGGTAAATACCGTGCACAATAATTCTCTAACAAGAGAAGTTGGCCTGTAAAACCATGCCTCAGCGATTGCTGAGGCATTTTTATGGGTAGGAACAGATACGCTATTATTCTTTAGTAACATTTCGCATAACTAGTATGATACCTAAACACCCTACTCGCCTGCGCCTGTCATTTCTTAAACAAAATAATTTCCGTTCTTAGCTCTTCTTCCGTGGTTTCCTTCGGACTATTCAGATAGCGTTCGATTCCTAAAGGACTGGTTTTGACTTTGATACCACTCTGACGAACCAAGTTCATCGCTAAAGCCCATGCATTTCCCAAAAACTGATATTCACCTCGGTGTTCAACGACAAATGTTTCACTCTCAGGAATGGTACCAGTAACCGCCCCTTGAGGCGCTGGTACTGAGTTATGAAGAGGAAAGCAAGTGATAAACTCGAATGTACTTTTCTGCATATCCATCGACTCGTAATAACAAAACAATTCACCATTCACGGATAGGGTTTCGTCACTAATTAACTGTTCTAGTTGCTGAACATGCTTCTCAATTACCGAACCTAATTCCTGCAAGCTAGCCACACCCTTGATCCCAATGTAATGAATTTGAGGTAACGTTCGGTTACCTATTTCGACTAAGTCTGAATGCACTCTTCCGGTTTCAAGCTTACTTTTGAGCATGCGTAACCCACGTTGATAATCCATCTCTATCATCGACTTAAACATACTTTTCAGAAAGAACAGATACCAAGGGACGCGAGATTGCATTTGCCATTCGACTAAACAGCCATTTTGTGACGGCGTCACGATTAGAGTCACCTTTCCATGGCTCTTGATTGGGCGAAAGAAATGCAGCTCCATATCTAATCGATGCTCTTGAGTACTTTCCAGTACAATCGCGCCAGTCCCAATACGCTGACCATTCCATTGATAACCAGCTCCAACGTGGCCCTGATTATCACTGAATGTCAGCTCGCAGCTTGGTTCAAGAATGATCCATGGTGACCAGCTGGGCCAGTTATTGAAGTTCTTGAGATAGCCAATAATTTCACTTTGATTCTTATTAATTTCAATACTTCGGCTGACCTGATAAGAGAGCATAACGGTTCCTCGAGTTTCCGCTTCACTAACTTCAGTCTAATTCAAATTCCAGTTTTTTCTTGTTTGACTGCGGGTTAGATGCGTACGAAAAGAAAAATCCAGAGCGTTAATTCTCACTTGAATCAATACGCGCAAAGCTAAGAGCAGAACTCCACTTTTGCACTAAATCGAACACCATCATCGTCCAGTACTAACTCCCATCCCATCCGTTCACATATTCGTTGTACGATAACAAGCCCACAACCATAACCAGCGTTGTACGTCTCGTTGCCATCGTGACGATTTAGGATCTTAAGCGCATGACCTTTCAACTCAATTTCAATATCTCCCACACTATAGCTAAAGGCGTTTTTAATCAGATTGTTGATAACAATGGCCACAAAACTCTCTGGTGCCTTCACTACACCACTATGTTGTTCGTGCAAAGCGTAATTCGAATCTTGCTTGGCAAATAAAGGAGCTAGCTCTTCCAACTGTTTTTGTAAACAAGTGAGAAGCTGATGCTCTCCGTAATGCTGAGGCTCTATTTTCTCTTTACCAAGTAAGAGAAACGCTTCTGTCAGTACACGCATCTCGTCACAAGCTGACTGCATCCTCGTGATGGCTTTTTGCGCAATTCGAGGTTGATCAGGAATACGCGTCAGAATGTCTGTTGAGCCTTTAATCACCATGATTGGCGTTCTCAACTCATGCGATGCAAAACGGCTAAATTCTTGTTCTCGTTTGAAATAGCCCGCGATATCGTTTTTATTATCCAGCAAAGTTTGCTCTATCTGGCGTGTTTCGCTGAACTTAGTTTCAACTTGGAAAGCGGGTTGATCCGGTGACATTTGGCTAATTTTTTCTTCGATTTGCGCTAGTGGTCGAGACAATATTCGCACCATATAAATGCCATACCCGACCATAACAAATGAAAATAAGCCACCGAGCAGTAGCGTAAACTGATGCAGCGAGCTTTCGTATTCGTCGAGGTAATCATCGGAGTCATCTTGAAATACAATGTACATAAGCCCCTTCCCTGAGGGGTGTTTCAATACGACAAAGTGTTTGTCTTCTTCACCAAGCAGATATTCGTAAAAACCAGGTGAAGTAAAAGAGAGCAACCAATCGGGTGTCGGTGCTTCACTCCAATATGAGTTGAATTCCAATACGTTTGGCAATGGCGCATCCCAGCCCTGTTTCTCGAAATTCTCACTATAAAGCGCAGCTTCAGTATCTAGCCAGTGATGTAAACTCAGCACTTCCAGTTTGTTTTCTGCCACATAAATCAGCGACCAAAAAAGAGTAAACATCACAAACGTCATGACCCCAAAACCCCAACGGATCTTGCGATAAATGCTTGGATATTCGTTATGCTTTAAGTCGGTAACCTTGTCCATGAATAGTCTCTAATCGTGATTCTTCAAAACCTTTGTCTAGTGCGGTTCTTAAACCATAAATATGGCTACGAAGTGCATCACTTCCAGGTGGTTCGTCTCCCCACACACTATCGATCACTTCTGTGCGCGAGACCGCTGCTGGAGCACGTTGGAGGAGCAATTTTAAAATTTTAGTTTGAATTCGACTCAGCTTAATTTCTTTGTCTTTTCTCGTTACTTTTCCTGTCCGCGCATCTAAACAAATATCTGCAAATTTGAGCGTTCCGATATCTTGTCTTGGACCACGATTAGCCAAAGCATGAACACGCAAACTGAGCTCTTCCATCGCAAATGGCTTCATTAAATAATCATCTCCCCCCGCTTTAAAAGCCGCGATTTTGTCCTCTAGCGTATCTTTTGCCGTTAGGAAGAGAATTGGCGTTCCACATAACTTATCTTGTCGAAGCTTCTGTACCGTACTGATGCCATCGAGCTTCGGCATCATGATATCCATGATGATTACATCGTAATGATTTTCCTCGATTAACTTAATCGCAGCCTCTCCATGAAACGCACAATCGATAATCATGCCTTCTAGCTCAAGATAGTCTGCAATCGTCTCCGAGACGTTATGGTTGTCATCTACAATTAAAATTTTCATAAAATCACATTTCTTCACGATCTCTTCACGATATGCCCAATAAGATACAGGCAATTTCCTAAACTCGCTCGTAAATTGAGGTTAATACAATGAAAAAACTCGCTCTTATTTCTGTAGTAGGTTTGGCATTGTCTGGTTGTGGTGGTTCAGGTGGTGGCAGCAATAGCGATAGCACATCAACTCAACCAGCAGTGAAACCAAGTGTAGCGATTGGCTCTGTTGAAGCGGTCAACGCTGAAGAAAGCACGTTAACCGTCAATGGACATACGTATCGTGTGTCTGAGGTGGTTTATGACGACACACAAGTGCAATTGGCCGATGTAAAACCAAAAATGGTGGTTCGCGTGGGGTCAGATATTCGGCAAGCTTCGAACAATGGCGTCCGAGTCACACTTGAACCAACCATTACAGGACGTGTCACAGCGATTGATCATGTGAAGAAAACATTTACGGTAAACGGCATAGATCTGCAGTTTGACGGTTTAAGTGATGATATAGAGATCAACGACTGGGTGATGGTGTCATCCTTGCCGACTGCGGATGCGGGTTATCGAGTGTTGTCTGTGGTCGAACTCGACGTAGATAACGATTACCCAGTACTTGATAACGACTACGAACTGGAAGGCCGTATTACCAGTATCGATGAAAATGCTGGCACGTTTGAGCTTGGTACAAATATAACCGTATCTTACGACAACATTAGCCAACTTAGCATCGGCCAATGGGTGGAAGTAGAAGGTGAAATGCAAAACGGTATATTCATGGCAAATGAGGTAGAAGTTGAAGACTACGACGCTCTAAACAATGGCAGCGATGTGGAAGGTATCGTGACTTGGGTTGCCAAGGATTATAGTGAGTTCTGTCTAAACTACCGAGGAGCCTTCTTCATTGATAACGCAACACGCTTTGAGGATGGTAGCAAAGCTAATCTAGAACAAGGTCAAGAAGTAGAAGTGACCTCTGTGATGAAAAATGGCAAACGCACCGCTACCGTCATCGAATTTGAGCAGTTGGAGTTTGACAATGACAACCAATGGCGAGGTAAAGAGTTTGAATGTGAAGGATACGTATCAAACTACGATGCTGAAGCAAGAACATTTGAAATCGAGCGTTGCGAAAACGACGCAGATCAATTGCTAAACAACACGACCGTTGTGATTGATGCACAAACACGCTTCCAAGGCATTGAAGAACTTAACCTAAATGGTGCTCGTGTCGAAGTCGAAGGTGTGATCATTAACGACCAAAATATTGCCCGTGAAGTGGAGTTAGACGTTTACGACAACTAATCCCTTCTACGCTTAAGAAAAAGTGTCACTTCGATGGCACTTTTTCTTTTCACCTTACTTTGCTTCCCAAGCTCAAACCAACAAATTCTCCGCCAAAGCCTTTTCTCTCCGTTACACTTTACCTATGTTTCACAACATTGGTGACAACTATGAAAAAACGCAACCTCATTTTGTTAATCTTGTTTTTTGGTTCAGCCACGAGCTTAGCTAGCGTGATGGATCCTGACTGCGATGCAGAAAAGGCAGCTAAAGCCGCTGCGACAAAAGCCGTGGTTGGTGTTGGGGGTCGCTGTACGCCTAAAGAGGCACTGAAAGATACCGCAGTTGATGCAGGAAAAGACAAATTGCCAGATGAAGGGATGGCGGGTAAAGCTGTTGATGCAATGACACCGGAAAAAGAGAAGAAAACGGTGAAAGACGTAACCAAAAAGCTCAATAAAGATTGATACGCTTGCTTGTAGTTAACTTTAATAGCGAAACTCCCCCCTCCCAAAAAAAAGAGCGCCGATTGACGCTCTTTCCGAACTTTAATAGATAACCAATTATGCGGTCTCTGCTTCACCTATCCAATGATAATGGTGGTTGGCTTTTTTCCCCACTAAACCGAGCTCTGCCAATTCTTCAAATACCTTGTCTACCTCTTCCGCAGACAGCCTAAACTGTTTAGCAACGGCTTTTTTGGTGCACGTAATTTGATGCGTTTTAAGTGCATCGCTAACTTGCTCTAACAAGGTTTTCGGTTCCTTTGGTTCTTCTGGCTCCGGCGCTACTGGTATTTCTTGCTCTTCTTCCTCTTTTATATGAGGAAGATAACCCGCAGGCGCTGGGTCTATATCGCGAACTGTTTTCAATATCATGCCCTCATTTCTGCGATAGAAATATCGGAACCGTTGCTCTTCACCAATCAAGCCAACAAAAAATGCAGCAAAGAAGTCCAAAAGAATCGAAAGAAATACAACCAAGCCAAGCTGAGCTTGTTGAGAGGTGGTACCAAATGCGTTGGCTAGGCTATCAATCAAACCAATCACTGAGCCTTGCGTGACCGGCGGTAAACTATCACGCTCCATAGCCAAGCGTTGCTGCTCTTCACGTAAGGCTTTGTTTTGATCCTGAATGCGAGTTACACCAGTCGCGATACGCTCCATCTCGATGTATTTCTGCGCTGCCATATTGTTGAGCTCAATCTGCTTATCGATTGCCGCAATCTGACGATTAAACGCTTCCACTTTCGCCTGCTCTACCGAAATATGACTTTGTGCACTATTGGTTGCACTATTAATCCCACCAATACTACCGCCAATGGAAATCGCAGCTAAGACTAAATAAAACACGAGAGCGGTTGCGGCTCCTGTGTAGTTGCGATGGGCTCGGCGCTCACCGTATTCATACCAAGCGTAAAATTTACCCGCTTCAAAAATGATCGCTAAACCACCAAATAAGGTTTGCATCATCGGGTTTTCGTCGATCGACAAAAACAGCAATAGAGAAAAAATAGTCGATGCTAAAATCGCAGCACCGGTGAATGCATATACACTCACCATGGCAAATCGACCTTTAGGGTATCGATATCCAATCTGTTGTTCGTATTTCATTTGAGAAATTTCTTAAGATTAATCGCCCCTCCGACTAAGTAGGACGTTTCTGGCATGTACAAAGGAGCGCAGAATACCGTATCCTTTATTAAATTACTGTCATAATTCCGTTAATGGAAAACAAGTGAAGATTCGGTGTGCATTTTGAATCGATATCAGCCAAATCTAGCACGTAAAAACACCACCATGACACCCACTAACCGAAGCTTCAGTGGCATATAAGAGAGATTAATTCGGTATCTTCAAAAGCGACTAGGCAAGACTGACAAGTTGAATTGGAGGTTGTGAATGTCAGCCGAATCAAGACATTAAAGCGTTAAAAATAGGCAATAAAACAAATAATGCACACTTGCATCACCTTTTAGTAAACTGATAATTACATTGTTTGGTTAATTTGTTAGTATCCCGCGCCGAAGAAGATAAGCACTCAATTGTATGGAAAACACTCTAATACAGCACAAACACCATCGCTTGCACGCTATTGCGGTTATTATCGCGGTGTTGTTTCAGTTGTATTTAGCGTCCACAGCCGCTCTTAACCCTACACAAGTTCACAGCACAACTTGGCTCAACAAAGTCCAAAGTGAAAAGGTTTTACTGTGTACCGCAGATGGTTTCAAATGGGTGGATATCAATACGTTGATTGAGGCTAACGCTCAATCTTCTTCTAAGCTCATCCAAGATCTTAACTTACACGACGGCTTTCAGTTTGAATGCCCGCTTCTTCAAGCTGTTCAATTCTTTCTTTTGGTTGCGATTGGGCTTTACCTGACAACCATCCATTGGCTGCGCCGAGTAAAGTATGCACTGACGACTTATCACTTTTCAAAATGCGATAAGCTCGTTTACAAACACATCGCGCCTAAGCACTCTCCGCCGAGTGTTTTTCCTGCCTAACAGGCATCTAATCATTGACAACTTTATTCAAAAATAACGATGACTCTGTTTGTTGTCCATTCAGAGAAGCTATTCATTCAAAAGGAAAAACACATGCTTAAATCATTTAAAACCGCCGCTATCGCGCTTATTGCTGTCATCGCTAGCCCACTGAGTTTAGCGCACGATTATGAAGCAGGAAAAATTCATATCGACCATCCATGGAGCCGAGAAGCGCCACCAAACGCACCTGTTATCGGTGGTTTTTTTCAACTAACCAACCACGGTGACAGTGAAGATACATTGATCGCAGCAGAAAGCCCTATCGCAGGGCATGTCGAAATTCACACGCATAAGAAAGAAGATGGTGTGATGAAAATGATTAAGATTGACGAAGTGCGCGTTCCAGCCAATGAGTCTGTGTTGTTTAAACCAGGCAGCTTCCATTTAATGATTTTTAACCCAACACAAACTCTTAAAGAGGGTGACCGCTTCCCTATGACATTAACCTTCAAAAACGCAGGTAAGGTTGAAGTGGAAATGGCGGTTGAGAAACAAGGCCACATGGAAAAACACATGCATCATTAATGACGCAAACAAAAGTGCCCGCTGATTTAGCGGGCATTTTTATCTCAGCTTAGTCAAAATCATTATCCAATAGGTCCTAACTCGACTCTTCAGAACAATGGTGATAAATAACGCTTGGCGAAACGGCGTCATATATCATAACAGCGTGCTCGGGCAAGAGATTCTAAATCACGCTCGTTCCTCGCTATTCAGAATGACCTTGAAAGACTTAAGATCCTAAAAAGGTTCCCTAACCGCTTAAAACTCAACCTCTCGACAAAGTTATCCAACCATCACTTGGCAAGCCTAAATGAAATCATAAGTTTGGCAACAAAGACCCACGGTTAATCGGCTTTCTTTCTACTTGCAACAAACCTCGGCCCAACGAGCTAAGCCCGCAGCTATAAGCTCAATTGTTTATATATCCCGATTATCCTGACTAGATACAAATCATGCACGACCGCAAAAGTCGATATATGCCACTGGATGAGTCAGCATCTAAAGAAAGTACGTGATCGACTTCTCATTGTTGGTGTTTCTCTGTTTATTAAAACTATTTGTATTACAATAATACTCTATGTTAAATAAAAATCCTTTCCAACTCTACAAACATGAGAGAACACCATTATGTCTACTAAAATTGCATTTATTTCTGGTGCTACTGGCGGTATCGGCTTCCAAGTAGCAAAGCGTCTTGGTCAGGATGGATACACGGTCATTCTAAACGGCATTGAAGATGAAAAAGGTTCGGAGTGTATCTCCAAACTACATAACGCAGGAATTGAGGCTGAATACTACGGTTTTGACGTTACAGATGAACATGCCGTCGATGAAAACATCAATGCTATTGGTGAAAAATACGGCAAAATCGATGTTGTCGTTAATAACGCAGGTGGTCTTGGTGGTCGTAGTCCTATTGAAGGTATGGAAACTGATTTTTTCCGTAAAGTCATGGCTTTAAACCTCGATAGTGCATTCTTCGTATCACGCGCAGCGATTCCATTTCTAAGAAAGTCTGATAATGCATCAATTATCAACTTCACTTCAAACGCTGCTTGGAATGCAGGTGGTCCAGGTGCAGGTATTTACGGTACATCA
Source organism: Vibrio sp. Vb2880 (assembly GCF_033337975.1). Classification (NCBI taxonomy): domain Bacteria; kingdom Pseudomonadati; phylum Pseudomonadota; class Gammaproteobacteria; order Vibrionales; family Vibrionaceae; genus Vibrio; species Vibrio sp. Vb2880. The sequence continues at coordinate 41,861 of NZ_JAWORT010000016.1, read as the reverse complement.
AAAGCCGCCGTTCATACATTAACTCGCGCTTTAGCTAAAGAGTTAGCTCCGGCTGGAATTCGTGTCAATGCAGTATCTCCTGGCACTATCGATACACCATTCCATGCTCAAATCAAAGCAACCAAGCCTGAAGTATTTGCTTCTTGGGCAGACAGTATTATGCTTGGACGCCTAGGCCAGCCAGAGGAAGTCGCCTCTGCTATCTCTTTTCTGGTAAGTAAAGATGCATCATTCATTACCGCAGAAACACTGCAAATTGGTGGTGGTCAAGCTTTAGGCATTTAGTACCAATAAGTCTTTTTACCTATCAGTAAGTACGCTTTAGTACTGATTTGATAACGGCCGCAGTATGTTTGTACTGCGGCTTATCCTTATACCACCTCGCCTTTCACCCCATCTGGAACGTTTCACCCATTTTTGGTATAGACAGTATTCCTCTAGCTGAAACAAAATCACTTGTATTACAATAAATCTTATTTTTACGTTATTTAAGCCTCCTAAAGGCTTTGTTCACGATAAAATGGAAGCGCGATGAATCCGCTTTTCTTATATACACTGATGAATACCCCCACAAACCTTACTTACATCTCACTTTTAGAAAAAATTCATCCCAAGCCCGCTATGCTCATAATTTTCAATTGCAAAAGCCACAATAGTCATTATGATTACTAACAAGCAATATAATCATACAATAGTATTTTTGGAGTTAAAATGACTAAACCTATCATTGGTTTCATCGGCCTAGGCTTGATGGGCGGAAACATGGTTGAAAACCTACAGAAACGTGGTTACGAAGTTGCTGTAATGGACCTCAATAAAGATGCTGTTGACGCAGTACTAGCTCGTGGAAACGCTTCTGAAGCTTCTTCAGGTAAAGAGCTAGCAGAGAAAAGTGATATCGTGATGCTGTGCCTAACAACATCTGAAGTTGTCGAAAAAGTTGTTTACGGAGACATTGGTGTTCTAGCTGGCATGTCAGAAGGTAAAACACTCATCGACTTCGGTACATCTATTCCAGCTTCAACGAAGAAGATTGGCGCTGACCTTGCTAAGAAAGGGGCTGGTATGATTGATGCGCCTCTAGGTCGTACACCTGCCCACGCAAAAGATGGTTTACTGAACATCATGGCCGCAGGCGACGTCGAAACATTCAATAAGGTTAAGCCAGTGCTGGACGATCAAGGTGAAAACGTATTCCACCTTGGCACACTAGGCTCTGGTCACGTAACTAAGCTTGTGAATAACTTTATGGGTATGACAACCGTAGCAACAATGTCTCAGGCATTTGCTGTTGCTAAACGTGCTGGTGTTGATGGTCAACAATTATTCGACATCATGTCTGCAGGACCATCAAACTCACCATTTATGCAATTCTGTAAGTTTTACGCCGTAGATGGCGAAGAAAAACTAGGCTTCTCTGTCGCAAACGCAAACAAAGACCTCGGTTACTTCCTTGCTCTATGCGAAGAGCTTGGTACAACTTCCCTGATTGCAGAGGGCACTTCTAAGAGTCTACAAGCAGCAGTTGATAAAGGCCTTGGTCAAAATGACGTTCCAGTCATCTTCGACTACTTTGCAGAGCTAGAAGCTTAGTCACACTCAGTTGTAACTAAAAGCCCAGCTACCAATGTAGCTGGGCTTTTTTTTGTTTTTCCCCAGACGCTCATCACTCCTTGATACCCTAGCCACTCCTTTAAAGTTTTGCAGGGCAGCCTCTTCCAATTCTCTTATATATTTTCCACTCACACTTCAAAACCTCTCTCCTATTTCTGGCGTACGCCTCATTAAAGCTACGTCTGATTTAATGCTTTTTCTTTGCTAAGAAGGCACACATATTTATTTAAATAGACAAAGCATCAGGTTTGGGGTGTAAAGTGTAAACACGGCGTGCAAAGAAAGTTAGATTGCTTTTTCGCTTTAGGCTGACGACTCTAATGTGAATATAGTCGCACCTTATTGGGAGTTCCCCAATACAACGAATAACAACAAACGATGCGCCACGCTTTCTCAGTCAGCTTGATCAAAAAATCCCACGGCTTTAACACCGCGGGATTTTTCATTGAGAGTCTTTAACTTTGGTTAGCTTTTCGCGTTAGCTAACTTTGGGCTTTTAGGCCCTCGGGCTGCGTTCACCAATAGAACACCCACCGAGAGAACAATCGCACCACACAAGATAAACAGTAGTCGACCAGATGGTTCATTTGGAATTAGAGCCATAGCTAGGATACCGAAGCCCGCTACGCTGATAAGCTTACCAAGCATGCCGCGCTGTTTTGTATCTAGGTTCTGCTGCTCTTCGCTGTCAGCTACAAGTGGCGTATTCCAGTTCTCGAACAATTGGTCCACTTCTTTCTCACGTTCAGGTGATAGACCTTTGTAGAAGCGCGTTGTCAGCAAGAAGAAACCACCGGTGAAGATAACGTGTGCCGCTAAGCTCAAGCCAACTTTTAGGTCTGCCCACTCACGTCCTGTAAACGCTTGCTCTAGACCGAATAGGCGCTCTACATCTTCTGCTTGTAGTGAGATACCGAAGATGTAAGAAACAAAGCCACCAACAACCAGTGTTGCCCAACCAGCCCAATCCGGCGTCTTACGAATCCACATACCAAGTAGTACAGGAATCAGCATTGGGAAGCCAATTAATGCACCGACGTTCAGTACGATATCGAACAGGCTCAAGTGACGTAGTGAGTTAATGAATAGACCGATACCAATGATGATGAAGCCCATCACGATAGTCGTTGCTTTACTCACGATAACCAGTTCTTTTTGCGACGCTTGTGGACGCACAATCGGGCTGTAGAAGTTCATCACAAAGATGCCCGCGTTACGGTTAAGACCAGAGTCCATTGAAGACATGGTCGCCGCAAACATTGCTGACATCAGAAGACCCACCATACCTGCTGGCATTACGTTTTGTACGAATGCTAGGTAAGCTGCATCACCACCTACTGAGCCGTATTGCTCTGCGAAATCAGGCATAAATGCCGCAACGTACCAAGGTGGTAGGAACCAGATGATAGGACCAACAATCATCAGCACACATGCAAGACCTGCAGCTTTACGTGCGTTTTCACTGTCTTTTGCACATAAGTAGCGGTAAGCGTTGATGCTGTTGTTCATGACACCGAACTGTTTAACAAAGATGAACACAACCCAAAGGATAAAGATACTGAAGTAGTTCAGGTTGTTACCCAGCATGAAGTCGCCGTGGAAGTTCGACACGATGTTGCCAATACCGCCACCATGGAAGTATGCCGCCACCGCACAAGTGATCGTCACTGCCATGATAACCAGCATCTGCATAAAGTCAGATGCAACAACCGCCCAAGAGCCGCCTGTTACCGCCATTAGCATTAGCACTAAGCCCGTAACGATGATGGTCGCTTCCATAGGAATGTTGAAGACCGCTGCCACGAAAATCGCAAGACCATTCAACCAAATACCGGCCGAGATCAAGCTGTCTGGCATACCAGCCCAAGTGAAGAACTGCTCTGAAGTCTTACCAAAACGTTGACGAATTGCTTCAATCGCCGTCACTACACGTAGTTGGCGGAACTTTGGAGCAAAATAGAGGTAGTTCATAAAGTAGCCAAATGCGTTGGCTAAGAATAGGATTACAACAACGAAACCGTCGTTGAACGCGCGTCCTGCGGCACCTGTAAACGTCCATGCTGAAAATTGCGTCATGAAGGCGGTAGCACCTACCATCCACCATAACATCTTACCGCCCCCTCGGAAGTAGTCACTGGTTGAGGTAGTGAACTTACGGAACATCCAACCAATTGCAACTAAGAAGAAGAAGTAGGCAAGAACAACAAGAGTATCAATAGTCATTTTTTCAGCCTTTCAAGTTTGATCATTTTCTAACGTCTAGACTACTCTTCTCACAACTCCATTTGTACTACAATAAGCTTTAACTGTGATCTAAAGCATAAGTTACTCAACGAAAAAACACGTCAAACCCCTTACTTTCTTAGGACAATGGCTTTCTAGGAGATAATTGCCACTCAGAACACCTCAACATATTGTAATACAAATTGTCTAATTGAAATTTATTTGAGTATGGAATATTTTTCTTCTTCGCGCTTTGTTTGAAGATCAAAAATGCGCGGCATTTCTTTGAAGGAAACGTAATGAGATGTTTCGAAGGAATTGGATAGAAAGTGGGATTTAGATGAATGTAACAAGCAAGATCCCCGACTCGCTCCTTCGTCGCTCTCGAGGATGACGCAAGGAAAATCCAACGCTTTCTATTTCTACCTCTAAAATCTCGTATCTCAACTCTCCAATCTCGCTTCTTTCAAACTTTCAAACACAAAAAAGCGAGCCCTGAGGCTCGCTTTTCATTCTTTTCGCTAGTTTTATCGGGGTGTTACGACACTTATGCTACGTGAGCTACTGCGTCGCGAACCAGTGTACCCAGTTCATCCCACTTACCTTCATCGATAAGTTTTGTTGGAACCATCCAAGTACCGCCACATGCCAGTACTGAAGGGATAGACAAGTACTCGTCTACGTTACCTAGGCTCACACCACCTGTTGGCATGAATTTCACTGGGTAAACCGCCGTTAATGCTTTAAGCATACCAACACCGCCAGATGGCTCAGCTGGGAAGAACTTAAGTGTACGCAGACCCATTTCCATCGCTTGCTCAACTAGGCTTGGGTTATTTACGCCAGGTACGATTGCCACGCCTTTGTCTAGGCAGTATTGAACCGTGCGAGGGTTAAAGCCAGGACTTACGATAAAGTCCACACCAGCTTCGATCGCTTGGTCAACTTGCTCGTTGGTTAGGATAGTACCTGCACCGATCAGCATTTCTGGGAACTCAGCGCGCATAGCACGAATCGCTTCTGCAGCACACTCTGTGCGGAACGTGATTTCTGCGCAAGGCATACCGTTTTCAACCAAAGTGCGGCCCAGTGGAATCGCATCTTCTGCTTTGTTGATGGCAATAACAGGAATTACTTTTAGGTTTGCTAATTGTTCGTTTAATGTCGTCATAAGAGTGTGCTCGTCGTCGTTAACTTGAGTTCAATAAATCACTGCGGAGCGCCGATTACTCAACGCTCCGCAAAAGAATTACAAAGGAAGATCTGGCATCACTTCACGTGGAATGATGGCACCTTTATGTTGAATTACCGCGCCAGCCATACAGTGACCAGAGTAAGCCGATTCCGCTGCATTGCCGCCAGTCAAACGCTTCGCCAAGAAGCCTGCACTGAAAGAATCGCCAGCCGCTGTTGTATCAATCACGTTGTCGACTTTGTTTGGCGCCACGTATTGTGCTTCGCCATTCGCCACAACCAAGCAATCTTTGCTACCACGTTTGATGATGATTTCATCCACGCCCAGTGCAGAGGTTCTCTCGATGCACTGTTCTAGATGCTCGTCACCGTAAAGCATTTGCTCATCTTCAAATGTGAGCAGTGCGATATCTGTGTGCTTAAGGATCTTAAGATACCAAGACATGGCATTCTCGCGGCTTTCCCACAATTTAGGACGGTAGTTGTTATCGAAAATAACCTTACCACCTTGTGCCTTGAAGCGCTCAAGGAAGCCAAACAGTTGCGTCTTACCTTCTTCAGTAAGGATCGCTAATGTAATACCGCTCAAGTAAACCGCATCGTACGAGTAAAGTTTGTCGACTAACAGCGGAGACTCGTTTTGTTCGAATAGGAACTTAGCGGCCGCTTCGTTACGCCAGTAGTGGAAGTAACGTTCACCAGTTTCATCGGTTTCGATGTAGTAGATACCTGGTTGCTTTTCTTTAACGGAAAGAACCAGACTAGTATCGATGCCCTCTTCTTGCCATGCTGATAGCATTTCTTGGCTAAAAGGATCGTTACCCAGAGCCGTTACATAGCTGGTTTTGATATCGTGAGCTTTGGTCAAACGAGATAAATACAGTGCGGTATTCAACGTATCACCACCGAATGACTGCTTTAGCTGACCTTCCTTTTTCTGTAGCTCAACCATACATTCGCCAATGACCGCGATGTTTAATGATTTCATGTTGTCACCTTAGCAACTGAGGTTGCGCTATAGATTATTTTAAGAAGTCTTCACGTGCTGGGTTGAAGATATCTAGAAGAATGCTGTCTTGCTCTAGTGCAACCGCACCGTGCATCATGTGCTTACGAGCAAAGTATGCGTCGCCTTCTTTTAGTACTTTCTTCTCGCCTTCGATTTCCGCTTCAAAGCTGCCACGTACTACGTAACCGATTTGATCATGGATTTCGTGAGTATGCGGAGCGCCAATCGCGCCTTTATCAAAACATAGGTGAACCGCCATTAGGTCATCTGTGTAAGCAACAATTTTACGCTTGATACCGCCGCCTAGCTCTTCCCACGGGTTCTCATCTAATACAAAGAAAGAATTCATCGTCATACTCCTAAAAAGTCTCTATTAAAGCGAACCCTACGGCACTTCATTCTTAACCATGCTTTATTAAAAGGTCCTCTTAAAAAAGCGTCGTATTGATAAAAGTGAAACGCGCAGCGAAAGGGTCTGCTGTCGAATTGGTAAAGAGCATATCCGATCTGTTTTAATTGTCATACAATATATCTAAAAATATGTGATATTCATCAAACGGCGCTCGCTAAAGCATTCCACTTAACGATTGATAACGTCGAAACATCAGCCACAACAAGGATTACCACAACAATATAAATCAATGAGTTAGCTAAATTCGCGTGATTTCACTCTCCCTTTTTGCCACAAAAACTACACCCAAACTTAATATTGTATTACTTTATAGAAAGTTTAAGAAAACAACACACTTCATCTGAGGGTGGTAAAGAAATGACTACACAACCGATTTTGTTGACTGAAGCAGAAGTCGAACTACTAAGAAAGGAAGTCGGAAAGCCGAGCTTAATGGGCAAATCCATTGAAGCGAATCGCAAGGAACTTGAAGCCTTCATGCGTCTGCCTCTAGACGTACCAGGTCACGGCGAAGCGGGTGGCTACGAGCACAACCGCCACAAACAAAACTATACCTACATGAACTTAGCGGGTCGTTTGTTCTTGATCACTCAAGAAGAAAAGTACGCGCAGTTCGTTAAAGATCTTCTCGCTATTTACGCAGAGAAGTACCTCACTTTTGATTTCCACGTACAGAAAAACACTAACCCAACAGGTCGTCTTTTCCACCAGATCCTTAATGAACACTGTTGGTTAATGTTTACTAGCCTTGCTTACTCTTGCGTGGCATCAGTAATGACAGAAGAAGAGCGCACAGCCGTTGTTGAGCGCATTTTCGAACCAATGCTAGACATGTTCACAGTAAAATACGCGCACGATTTCGACCGTATTCACAACCACGGCATCTGGGCAGTTGCGGCTGTTGGTATTTGTGGTCTAGCTATTGGTAAACCTGAATATCTAGAGATGTCGGTGTACGGTCAAGACCGAGATGATACCGGTGGCTTCCTAGCGCAAATCTCACAGTTGTTCGCACCTTCTGGTTACTACATGGAAGGTCCGTACTACCATCGTTATGCGATTCGTCCAACTTGTGTATTTGCAGAAGTAGTACACCGTCACATGCCTGAAGTAGACATCTACAACTACAAAGACAAAGTGATTGGCAACACAGTACAAGCGATGCTGGCAACGGCTTACCCGAATGGTGAGTTCCCTGCCCTAAACGACGCATCTCGTACCATGAGCATTACCGACATGGGCGTTCAAGTTGCAGTGAGCGTTTACAGCAAACACTACGGTATGGATGACAACATCCTAGGCATGGCGAAGATTCAAAACGCCGTTTGGATGCACCCATGTGGTCTTGAGCTTTCTCAAGCTTACGATAAAGCCATCGCAGACCGTGAAATCGGCATGCCTTTCTGGCCAAGTGTGGAGCTCAACGAAGGTCCAACTGGTAACAACGGAGCACAAGGCTTTATCCGTATGCAGGATAAAACCGGTGATGTGTCACAGCTTGTGATGAACTACGGTCAACACGGTATGGGACATGGTAACTTCGATACGCTTGGCATTACCTTCTTCAACCGTGGTCAAGAAGTACTGCGTGAATACGGCTTCTGTCGCTGGGTAAACGTAGAGCCTAAATTCGGCGGTCGTTACCTAGACGAAAACAAATCGTACGCACGTCAAACTATCGCGCACAACGCGGTAACGATTGATGAGCAATGTCAGAATGGTTTCGATGTAGACCGCGCTGATTCAGTGCACGGTTTGCCTCACTTCTTCAAAGTAGAAGGCACTGAAATCAACGGTATGAGTGCGTTTGCGAACGACCATTACCCGAATACAGACATGCAGCGCAGTGTGTTCATGCTTAACCTCGATGAGCTTGAAGCACCGCTACTGCTAGACCTTTACCGCATCGAAGGTGAAGGCGAACATCAGTACGACTACTCTCATCAATACGATGGTCAAATCGTACGTACTAACTTTGATTACCAAAGCTTTGGTGAACTGAGCACGCTTGGCGATGACTTCGGTTACCAGCACCTTTGGAAGGTAGCAAGCGGCAAAGTGCAAGATACGGCGTTGGTTAGCTGGCTACAAAACAACACCTACTACACTTGGTTAGGCACAAGCAGCAGCGCGAAACAAAACGGTGACAATGAAGTTATCTTCACTCGCACTGGCGCCAATGACCCAAGCTTTAACCTACGTAGCGAACCGGCATTCATTCTGCGCAGTAAGGGCGAATCGACACTATTTGCTTCTGTGCTAGAAACACACGGCTACTTCAACGAAGAGTTTGAGCAGTCGGTGAATGCACGTGGTCAGGTGAAAGATATCCGCGTCGTGGGTTACAACGCCGTTGGCAGCATCGTAGAAATCACGACTGAAAAATCACTGGTTACTGTGATGATCAGCAATGTGCTAGGCGCTGACGACCAAACCCCACACCAAGTAGAATTAAACGGTAAAGCCTACAGCTGGAATGGCTTCTACTCTCTAGAAGTAAACGCATTCGGGCAGGAGAAATAATAATGAGCTACCAAACCCAGTCTTACCAACCGCTATTAATGAACTTTGAAGAAGCGGCAGAACTAAGCAAAGCACTTGGCACGGATAGCCTATTAGGAAATGCACTAGCACGTGACATCAAACAAACTGACGCTTACATGGCTGAGGTCGGTATTGAAGTTCCAGGTCACGGCGAAGGCGGCGGTTACGAGCACAACCGTCACAAGCAAAACTACATCCACATTGATCTAGCGGGTCGCCTATTCCTTATCACTGGCGAACAGAAGTACCGCGATTACATCGTGGACATGCTAACGGCTTACGCGAAGGTTTACCCGACGCTAGAAAGCAACACCAGCCGTGACTCTAACCCTCCGGGTAAGATCTTCCACCAAACTCTGAATGAGAACATGTGGATGCTATACGCGTCTTGTGCGTACAGCTGCATTTACCACACATTGGAAGAAGAGCAAAAAACACTGATTGAAAACGACCTGTTCAAACAAATGATTGAGCTGTTCGTAGTCACTTACGGTCACGACTTCGACATCGTACACAACCACGGTCTGTGGGCAGTAGCAGCAGTAGGTATCTGTGGTTACGCAATTAACGATCAAGATGCGGTAGACAAAGCGCTTTACGGCTTGAAACTGGACAAAGTAAGCGGCGGCTTCCTAGCTCAGTTAGACCAACTGTTCTCGCCAGACGGCTACTACATGGAAGGTCCTTACTACCACCGTTTCTCGCTGCGTCCAATCTACCTATTCGCAGAAGCGATTGAACGTCGTCAGCCTGAGCTTGGTATTTACGAGTTCAACGACTCGGTCATCAAGACCACGTCTTACGCGGTATTTAAGACGGCATTCCCAGATGGTACTTTGCCAGCATTGAACGATTCATCGAAGACGATTTCGATCAACGATGAAGGCGTAATCATGGCAACGTCAGTATGTTTCCACCGTTACGAGCAGTCTGAAACGCTACTTGGCATGGCAGACCACCAGCAAGACGTTTGGGTTCATATCTCAGGTAAAACATTGTCTGACGCAGTTGCAGCCGCAGACAACATCAAACCATTCAACTGGGGTAGCCTATTCGTTACTGACGGTCCTGAAGGCGAAAAAGGCGGCGTAAGCATTCTTCGTCACCGTGACGAACAAGACGACGACACAATGGCGCTTATCTGGTTTGGTCAGCACGGCAGCGATCACCAGTACCACTCAGCGCTAGACCACGGTCACTACGATGGTCTGCACCTGAGCGTGTTTAACCGCGGTCATGAAGTGCTTCACGATTACGGCTTTGGTCGCTGGGTAAACGTTGAGCCTAAATTTGGCGGTCGTTACATTCCAGAGAACAAGTCTTACTGTAAGCAGACGGTCGCGCACAACACAGTAACGGTTGACCAAAAGACGCAAAACAACTTCGACACAGCGCTAGCAGAAACCAAGTTCGGTTCTAAGCACTTCTTCAAAGCTGATGACGAAAAACTGCAAGGCATGAGCGGTCGCATTTCTGGTTACTACAACGGCGTAGACATGCAGCGCAGCATCATTCTTGCTGAATTGCCAGAATTCGAAAAACCACTTGTGATTGATGTTTACCGCATCGAAGCAGATCAAGAGCACCAATACGACCTGCCAGTGCACTACTCTGGTCAAATCATCCGTACGGATTTTGAATACGATGTAGAAAGCACGCTGCGTCCAATGGGCGAAGACAACGGTTACCAACATCTATGGAATGTAGGTTCAGGCCAAGTTCAAGGCAGCTCGCTTGTTAGTTGGTTGCACGACAACAGTCACTACTCGCTAATCACAAGCGCAACAAACGGTGGCAAAGTGTTCTTCACTCGCACTGGCGCAAATGATCCAGACTTCAACTTGAAGAGCGAGCCTGCACTGATCCTACGTCAATCTGGTCAGAACCACGTGTTTGCTTCTGTGCTAGAGACACACGGTTACTTCAACGAGTCTATCGAAGCATCGGTTGGCGCTCGTGGCCTAGTAGAGTCAGTAACCATCGTTGGCAACAACGAAGTGGGTACCGTGATTCGTCTGCAAACTACCACAGGCAACGCTTACCACTTCGCCATCTGCAACCTTGACGAAGACAAACAGAACGCGGCACATCGCGTTGAGTTCGACGGTGTGACTTACACTTGGGAAGGCGCATTCGCACAAATTTAATCTTTAGCTAGTCACTAAAAATTAATGTAAAAATCGGGAACTAATTCAAAGCCGGACGTCATGTTCGGCTTTTTTTGATTGTTTACATGACTCTACATGAGCTTATCAATTAGCGTTTAATCATAGTAAAACCGTTAATAACTCTTAGGAAAAACAGACATAACTTAACCTTACGCCTTATCAAAGACACCACTTATAGATATAGAACTCTTCTGAGATTTAATTAACACTTTTACTATTTAACTTATGACTAAACTACTCCCCAACAACACTAAAATGATATTGTATTACAAATATTAGATGATGTAAGAGACGTACTACTGTGTTTATAAAATCAACTAAATTGCTTCTAATAAGCTTCTCTGGGCTTGGATTAATAGGGTGTGGAGGAAATACCTCCCCTACAAGCCAAGATGATAAACCAAATATTCCACACCAAGAGCATGTAGCACCATACTCAATAGCAAAATTTCAAAACATATTGAGTAATTCAGATTTACAAGTATCAGATCCCAATGGGGAGGAGGGAAACAAAAACAGTGACGTCAAAAATGGAGCATTCTCGGATTATAAGAGTGACCACTTTTACGCAGAAAATGATTCCAATTACCTTGTCTTTAAAATGTCGAACTACAAAATGCGCTCAGAAGTTCGTGAGCGAGAAAACTTTAACATTTCAGAACAAGGCGTCTTTAGAACTTTGTATGCAGATGTTCGATTACCAGAGATTAACCTTGCAATGGCTAGCTCCCCTGCAAACCACGATGAAGTCACTTTCCTGCAAATTCATAACAAAGGCACAGATACTTCTGGTATAGGTGCTATCCCACACCCTTTGTTACGAATCGTTTGGGAACAAGAACGAAACAGTATCACTGGTCATTACTGGGCGGTAGTAAAGAACAATGCCATAGATTGCAGTCTACCTTCTAGCGCATCAGATTGTTATGCAACATCATACAATCGTTATGATTTAGGAAAAGCCGATCTCAACGCATTCACGCGATTCGAGGTAAAAATCGGAGAAAACACATTAACCATTAAAGTGAACGATGAGCAAAAGGTAAATGTAGATGTATCCTACTGGCAGCACCTCCTGAGCTACTTTAAAGCCGGAGTTTATAACCAGTTTGAAAACGGTGAAGCAAAGGTACAATTTAAGCAGTTAGGACTAACCAAAACTGACCATACTGATTCAATAGCTTGGAATATTGACGATTGGAAATTAACCATTCCTGCAAGCAAAAATGATTGGTATGGTTTTGGCGGTGACAGCGCGGCTGAATTAGAGCCTGAGCGTTGTAATTCAAGTAAAGCTCTTCTGTCTAACGAAGAGAGCGTTTACCAACGCGAGATTGATTTATCATACTTCAATGTTATTGACGGTAGCATGCATTTCCGCGCCGATATGGGTTACGGCACGTCAACGGCCAACTCCAGTTACATCCGTTCAGAATTGCGAGAGCTCTACATCAGTACTAACTCCCCGGATTGCAGCACCAGCGATGAAGAGACAAGTTGGTATATTGAAGATAGTCGTACCGGTGCAACTTCTCATACGCTAAACGCAACACTAAGAATCAACGAATACCCTAAAATCGACGGTCAATTACCAAAAGTCGTGGTAGGCCAGATACATGGTTGGAAAATCAGCCAAGCACTCGTGAAGCTACTTTGGGAAGGTGACAATAAGCCAGTCCGAGTTATTCTGAACGATAACTACAAACTTGATAACAACAAAGACTGTACTGATTGCAACGCATTCAGCGTTAAGCTTGGTACCTACGCGGTAAACGAAGACTGGCAATATACGATCCGTGCCGATAAGGAAGGACTGTTTTTAGCCACCTACGATGCAGATGGCAGTAATATGGTCTCGCACACACTGAAGTGGGGAGAAGCATACTCAGACACCGCTAACAACAAGTCCTATACTCTGACTGAAAGATGGGCGTCGCCTGATATTGCGTTTTACTTCAAAGCCGGAATTTACCCTCAGTTTAAACCTGATAATGCATATCGAGGAGAAATCTTTGATGTGAGCTTTAGTGCTTTGAGCACTCTTCATCAATAGTCATTTCAATCTCTTAGCAATAGGCTTGCTACTTTGCTCTAAAGCAACGAACAAAGCTCATACCGCCGCCACGGGAAATTTATTTTCTCGTGGCCTCTTCTTTTAGAACACCACAATTCAACTCGCTTCACGCATAGTGTTTCCTTCTACGATAAATATATAAGTCAACCTCCACTTAGGCAGCTTAAAAACAGCTTCTATAGTTTCATGAGATATTTATCTACCCTAACGCTGAGCTATTTTAAATTTAACCAATTAAACTACTCTAATATACATTCGCACTTAAAAATAAACATTGTCAGAAGATAAAAGCAATCAATAATTATTACCTATCTATGGTGATAAATTTTTAAATTAATTTATCTATGTCAATTAAAATAATATTTGAGCTGTTTTATTCTTCTATAGAAAGAAAAAGCCCTCAGCTACAAAGCCGAGGGCAAAGGACTTCAATCAACTAAAAGTGATAGAACTAGCCTTGGTACTTACCAAAAGATTGTTTTAATTTATAGAAAGTAGCTTGTGCGTAATCATCTGGATTACCGTACATATTCTGGTTATAGACACCGGCTTTAAAGTACATATATCTGCCACCTTCGTCATAGCCACTGTCACTCATATCTACGACTTGAACAACATCATCTTTACCATCACGTTTTACCGTAACTGTCATTGTGTTGCCTTTCACATCAATGATGTAGCTGAATTTTTCACCTAGCGCGATGCCATCGTCACCGATTTCACCAGTCATATCACCCACTAAGCTGTAGTAATCCTCTGTTCCAGTTTTGGTTTTTTCGTGAGCAAAGTAAACTGTACCTGTTGGTTGGTCTGGTAGCTTACGATAATAAAGACGAATTGGCTCATCATCTTTGTCATGAATCTGGCCGATAATAAAGCGGCCAACTTCATGCGACTGACCAGTTGTGGTTGCATGGTCAATCTTCAGAGTAGCTTCAAGCGTACCGTCTACACCACCCGCTTCTTTTTGATCTTCAACTGGTGCAGAACTGAATACCCAGTTATTAGGATTTACACCTTTTGTGCTGTAAGACTTATCACCAGCACGAAGCATGGTACGTAACTCAGTTCGCGCGTATTTAGTGTTTTCAGAAGTTCGAGCGCCTTTCACATAGCTCTTGAATACCATTCCGCCATCATCTGCTGTGTAGAATATATCAGAGTGTTGGAAGCCGTTAGCCAAGTCCCACTCATCAATATCATCAGCACGACCATCTTTGTCATGGTCGAAAGGTGTCGTCAGTTTCCAACGTGTTAAGTCAAAGTTTTCACCCGGAGCATTTGTAGCGAGTGGCTCTTTCGGTAACGTAGGGTAAGGCATCGCTTTAGAAAGATCACACGTCACAGTCGTTTCACAAGGACGGACGATTGGTGCTCCAAAGTCGCCTTTACGATTCTTTTTGAGTAAATCCTTTTGTGCCTTTTGCTCCGCTTTCATTTGCGCAATCATAGCCGCTTCAGCGTTAACGACGTCATCAGTAATGATGTGACTTGCCGGACAGGCATTAATTCCGCAATTAACTGCCGCTAACTCAGTAACTGAGTTCCATTGGTTTTTGCTATTACCGTGGCCAACGTAACGAACATAGCGTGCTTTTACTGCAGGCTCAAACTGGAAGCGCTCTAAGCCAAGTGCGCGACCAGAGCTTTGCGCACCCTCAATAACCGTCACCCAGTTTTCACCATCAGTACTAAACTGAACATCAAATTTGCTGACGCGTTCGTTACCTTTGCTGAACGAGGCTTGAATTGCGTCGAACTCATAAACCGAGCCGTAATCCAACATCGCCCACTCACCATCACCATTTGCTGACCAACGTGTCATAATATCTTGGTCAAACAACTGCTCTGGAACATTACCATCATGACTACTCGCCGTTATCGTAACGGGAGTCAGAATATCAGCACCAGTTTCTTGGTTGTTTGGAAATGGATCTACCATGGTCGCCGTACTATTACAGCCCACAGCAAGTAAAATAGAAGAAGCTAACAAGCTTTTGAAGAAAATATGCTTCATGTAATCTAACACCTACAATATAAAAATGAATTAACAGCTCTTTTGCTGTAACAACAATTAGGCAATAACACTCGGGTTAAAAGCTGTATTTAAGGCCAAGGCGTGTTCTCAATTGGCGGTCATCCGTGGTTGAACCATCCTTACCTTTGACATTCCACAATTCAAAGTAAGGACGGAAATCTCCCATTTGGTAACCAACAATTAAGCCAGCATCCCACTCAGAATCTTTCCAATCAGATAAACGCACTTCGTCATAGTTTTTGTTGTAGTTGATCTCATAGCTCAGCTTGACGTTATCAAGGTACTCGTTATCAAACTGACGCATATCGTAAGAGCCTGTCAGTGTCCACTTACCTTGTTCAACTGTTTTCCCAGCAACGCTTACCGAAGTACCATCCGTTAGTGTTTTGTTACCTGCACCATCTGAATAAACTTGAAATTCGTGTCGGTAACGTAAAGCGGTACTTAAGCCAAAAGAGGATTTGTAACCAACACGAACTTGTGGTTTATAAGTGGTTTTTTCGTCATCATCGCCAAAAGTAATAGGCATCCCTGGTTGGATAAACCATTGTTTATTTATTTGGTAGCGAACTCCCCAATCAAACTCAGAATCACCAGCAACGAGTTGATCCCAAAAATGCGAGTTGTCGTAACTATGGAATTTTTGTTCAACACCAAAGTTCAGTTTGGTCTGATCGTTAATTTTAGAACTACCACTAATTTTGATACGTTGGGCATAAGTTTCACTCTCATGCTTATATTCTGCGCGATAGTCTAAAGTTGCTGCGGAAACCGCTCCCGTCATTAATGTGGAAGCAACGAATAGGGACATTGTTGTAACTGCTTTCATGATTATATCTCTCTGTATATATTTTTTGGGATACCACTTAAATCCCTGGATTTGATTCAACACTATTGAATTAATGTATGACAAATACTAGTTAATTCATCATGAGAGTTCTGTGATATTAATCATGTAAGTGCCCCTCAACTGACAATTTGTATTATTATATATTCAAAAGTGTTAGCTATGTCTGATTATAAAACGACCTTTGTAGACATCACTTACAGAGAAATGTTTTAACTCGTTTCATATGATAAAGAAGAAGATTAAAAAATATAACCAACAATAAATTCAATGAGTTAAAATAAAAAATCTTGATGTAAAATCAAATTTCTTTCCTAAATCACCTTTAGTTTTTGCTGTTTCTCTATAAAGAAAGCCCTCAACCTCATAAAGGTTCAGCTCTTATTGATGTTGATATTCAACTATTTTGTGTGACTTATTCATCACTTCAGTGAGCGATCATTGTATCTAGTGTGAGTCGGATCATTCTATTGATAAAACCATCTAGATGACAGAAATTATTTGTCCAACAATATTACATAAATAAAAACACATAGAAGTGAGTACCTACCATGCAAGTAACAAAAATTGCAGCAGCAATTGCTATTTCCACAGGTTTGTTAACCGGATGTAACACTGATTTAAGGGATGCACCATCAGCTCCCCCACCAACAGAAACTGAGTCTGAGTTGAGCCAAGGTATGTGGGATATTTCAACACCAGCCACTGTGGCGAAATCCGATGATGAGCACGACCTGCCAAACGTCTATGTCTTTGAAGACGGTACGCAAAAGTATTATAACGATGATGATAACTTCGGTACTTACACAATCTACACTTCAACTTATACCGAAGATAAAGATACAGAGACGCTTACATTCAACCTTTATGACGAGAGCGATCTAGGTAACCCTACCGAGTTAACAGGGACTTATGAAGTTTCAAACGGCATGTTAACCATCTCAGGAACAAATGACGGAAAGTTCACCGGTAACGATGAATCAGAAAACGATGCGGTGAAAGATGCAGTTGCAGCGGCAAATAATGACGCTGGCGATAACAACGTCGTACAAATTTTGGATACCAATAAAGGTGGAACAGAAGAAGACACCGGTGAGTTACGAATCAAGCTGTCTGATTCAACGAGTGTTTCAGAAATTTCAACAGGCCGACTAACTGTAGATCTAACTTACCAGCATCATGAAGAAACAGAACAGGAAGCCGACGGTTCTGGTGACAATGCTTACATCTCATTTTATGCAGCAAAAACCTCGAATTCCAACTTGCATGGCGAAGTGGCATTTGAAAACGGCAAAATCAAATACCGCGATGCAAGTGGAAACTTGACGGAAACAGGCGACACGTTTGAGTTAGGTGAAAACCTCGCGATAGAAGTCAGTTGGATAGAAAACTTCTTCTCTTTTTCGGTTAACGGTAAACAAATAGGTGAAATGTTACCTGTCGCTGATGGCACCGCTGTAACTTATGTATCACTGAGACTAGGTGATAATGGCAACACTACAAACTTTGAATTAAATGCAGACAACTTGAAGATTTACTCTAGTGATTCGGGCTCTGAAGTGTTGGTTCTAGAAGAGGATTTTGACAACTACATTCCAGGCTTAGACCTTGCGACAATTTACAACAGTGCATCAAGCGAAGCGGTTGTCATTTCAGACGGAAGTTCTAATCCTGATAAACCGTCAGAAGACGTGAGTGAAAACTTTGACTCATACCCAGTAGGAACAAATATCAGTTCAGCAAACTCTAGTTGGAAAGAATACAATACGGTTGCTGATGACTCCTCCACCTTGACGTCCGTGGCTGTAGTAAGTGATGACGTATCAAAGAGCGGCGCTAACTCTCTGCTAATATCCGACACAGATACGACCAACAAACCATACGTTACGCGCGAGTTTTCAAACGGAGCAACATCAAACGGTAGCGTGTCATTCGATGTTTACATTCCGTCAGACAACGAAAAAACTACATACATTAATGTTGGCTCAGGTAAAAACAACTCAGATCGTTACTACGAATTGAGAATTTCGGGCAGTGGTAAAGTTGAAGCCGAAGCAGGATCAGATGACGTAGAAATAGGCACTATTACGACTGACGCTTGGAACTCAATGTCCCTAGCTTGGGATGGTGATGAGATTAACGTTTCTATTAATGGAAAAACGGTTGATGCACCAAGTCAGTCCGAAACAGGCTTAGACGCAACGAATACACCATCACAACTGACTATTTATGTAGGGGACACAAGTGGTGCTTCAACAAAAGCATATTTCGATAACATCGATTCAAAGCAACTCTAGTGTTATTTTGTAGCACTTGATACTAGGCCAGGCTTTCGAGCCTGGCTTTATTTTTTTACCTCTTCAGAAGGACAAAATTCAACACAATACTCTAAATTCAAGCCAGTCCCAGTGATTGCTTGCTCTATCTTGTTTCTTACCTTTTAAAGAATTCCACTGAAAACAAAAGCCTCATCAAATCGATGAGGCTTAAGTAGAAATCGAGTAGCTCTTAGTTTTCTATTAGTTTCAATTTTGATTTAGCTTGAGCTTAGAAAATGTCACGCTATTATAGTCACCGTTTTTCTTGTCGACTGAAAAATCACCGGTGCCCGCACATCCTGTACCCCACACAGGGTGAGACTCACTGACGCTACATTGACCATAAGCTCCTGCTTTAAAATAGAACATGTCTTCTGCGTAGCCATGCTCAAAGTCCTTACTATCAATCCCCTTACTGAGATCTATGGAATAATTCACTGTCTCGTGGCGTTCTGTTTCAAACGTCAAGTTCATCATAGTTCCTTGAACTTCTATCTTGTAGCTGAACTCTTCACCAAGAGCGATACCTGCTTGGCCTGGTTCTTCAAGGTTATCCCAAGTATTTCCCCATACTGGATATGCAATATCAATACGATTTGGATCTTCCTTCGCTAGGTTACGCTCGTAGTTCCAAAATACAGAGCCCATTTTGTGTTCTGGGAATTTTTTATAGAAGATTTTAATGGGTTCATTTCCATGTCCATAACCTTTACCCTCTTTTATTCTTGCATCAATTTTTTTCGCGTGGATTTGACCGACAACAACAGAATGAGCAGGCCCTTTTTCTGGAAATTTGGCGTGTTCAGAAACATGGTTCACTTTCAAGGTCGCTTCCAACGTTCCACCTACGCGACTGTGTTTAGCAGCCTGAGGGTGGCTCGATAAAGCCCAATGGTTTGCTAAATCATCGGTTTGAATAGAAAAGTCAGCGCCACGAGGCATTTCACGTAGTTCAGAGCGAGCATTCTTCGAGTTTTTTGTCGTTACCGCTTTATTCTGCACTTCAAACACCAAGTTGCCTTCTTCGTTCAAGAAGAAGAAGTCTTTGTGTGAATAACTCAGCATCGCCACACCCTCGATTTCGTCCACTTTTCCGTCTTCATTGATATCGGAAGGAATAGTGATCTTCCAGTTTCGCATATCAAATTTATCGGCAGGGACTGGATAATCAACGCCATTATTTAAATCAGAAGCGATAGCAAGAGTTGGTAAGGTAACAGCCATTGCGGCTACGAGTAGATTGAGTTTCATGTTCAAACCTTATTATATGTAATATTGTCATACATATAATAAGGTTTGCAAAGGAATGATTCGAGGAAAGAAGTTATGATGTGCTCTATTGATCACAATTTATAAACTCGATAAACCCCAAAATGATAAGCTATACATACTCCTCTTTAGTCCATAGCATCTACGAATCTTTTCGACCTAATCCGAAAGTCATAGGATCAATCGTACATTAGCTTGTCTGCCTTATTAATATCGAAATCTTTCAGAGACTTACGTGCTAAATGCCTAAATGGCCATGCCTTAACAATTTCTTCAAACGGCATGATTGCAAACACCCAAAACACTGAAAGGTCCAAGTATAAAATCATCAAAGCACATAACGGTATTGAGATTACCCACTGACCGGTAAAGTTAATCTTAAACACCTCCGTTGTTTTACCTAACGCTCTCAAAATATGACCATGAACGGTGTTATAGCCACGTACTATCGGTAGCAGTATGTAAAGTGGAGCAATCGCGGATAACGCTTTGTAAGTACTCGGGTCTAAGTCGGGATACAAATCAGGAAGAACGAAACTAAGTGCAAAAAAGAAAAATGCTGAAACGAACGAGATCATCACGGCCATATCAATACTAATATCGACATTGTTACGCAGCTCATCCATTTTTCTTGATCCAATTGCTTGGCTAATCGTGATTGCCGATGAATGCGCCCAAGCAGTAATGAACTGAGTACCCGCTTTGATCCAAGGCATCACGATAGTCATAGCGACATAAGCATTTAAGGTCAGTTGCGAGTACAGCAACATGTATATCGTTGCGCCAGTTTGTAACATTGTGACGTTCGCCGCGACGGGGAAAATCTCTTTAAAATGCTTATATATATTGCTTTTCAATGACGCATCAAGCTTCTTAATAGACAAGATGATAGAATCATCAAGCTTAATGCACATGGTTAAATATAACAGCCGAATACTAATAGCAACCAAACTACCCGCCGCGGCGCCTTGAACGCCAATACCTTCAAAATTAGTCAGGCCGTGAATCAGAACATAAGACATCGCCACGTTGACTGGCAATTCAATCAAATAGCCTTTAAATGGAACTTTGGTCCGTCCAAGCGCATTGAACACCGCAATCATAACCTGAGTAATGGCATTGAATATGACGATGAACTTAGCAATTGCAAGGTAGCATTTTGTCTCCGCATAGAGATCAACGTTATCCGTCAACTTACTGATTAACGCTTCATCAAAGACAGTAATCAACAGCCAGAATAAGGATGCGACTAGAACGTTGATAACTAAAGCTGCCCAGAAACCTTTATTTAACGATAGATAATGACCAGAGCCTACGGCACGGCTAAGTACCAATTGAGACCCATTTGCTAGAGCCATTTGGATGCCTAAAACGAAAGAAACTATTGTTGTAGCAATCCCCATAGCAGCAAGTGAAACTTCACCTAATGGAGTAACAAGCAGCGTATCAATCATAAGCATTGATTGCATCAACAAAGCATTAAGAGCAAGCGGCCAAGCAAGAGATAAATTTTTCTTTATATATGGTTGGGAAAACATTAGTAAACCTTTGTAATGAGGTTAAACGTTTAAACTAAAGAGCTCGGTCATTAGGCAAAGTTCATGACAAAAAGAAACGACAGAAAAATCTTTTTAGTCAATAAAGGTGTACGCAAGCTCTTAACTATTCACGGCGTCGGAAAGCCTCTGATTCTCATCATTTAACAGCGTTTGAGAGGCTAAACGAGCTTGAAATGAGTTTCCGACCATAATTGCATCATAAATTGCACGGTGCTCATTAAGGCAAAACCTCCCTCCTTCAACTGACTTGTCAATAAACACCTTAAATATGGTCGAAAGTATATTGCTGAAGGGAACGTAGAATTGATTATCGGTACAAAGGAATATCGTTTGATGAAACAAATGATCGTTAGCAATCCACTCATCATAATCGTGACATCGTGCTGCCATCGTCATTCTTTGAAATACAATTGACAACAGCTTTCTTTGCTCAGCATTGGCATTTTGGGCTGCCAGCGCACACGCCTCTGGTTCTATGGCTTTACGCAATCCTAAAAACTGAGATAGAAACGGCTTAGTATCTTCTAAATCTTGGATCCACTCTAAGAGTTGAGGATCAAGAAAATGCCAATAGTTTCTTGGTAGTACCGTAGTTCCAACTTTTGGTTTAGAGATAATTAAGCCTTTAGCAGACAGCAACTTCGTCGACTCTCGTAGTGCTGTCCGACTAACACCAAACAACTTACACAGTTCTATTTCACTCGGGAGCTTCTCATTTTGACTTAATTCTCCTGACAATATTTTGCGAGAAATCTGTCTTGCTACTTGTACATGTATCTTGTGATTTGAATTCCCGAGAAGTGAAAACTCTGCCATCTATATTCCTCATTGCCAGCAGCCTAAACGACTTGTTTAGCTAATAATTAGAAAAGGCCAAATGAAACACGCTTTGAAGGCGGAGACTTTCTGTGTAAATGTAAAGCACTGTTATTTAGCGTCTAAAATCTAACGATCTTATGAATATGATTTTTACTCGCGAGGTATATTGGCCAAACTCAATATTGAATGGTCGAGTAGTAACATCATGCACACCGATCTTTAGTATATAATAATACAATATCACTTTATTTAACAAGAAACCTGACCTTCTATTCAAATTGTGTGCTGTGTATTGAAAATCAGTGAGTACAATAAGTAGGCGCGACTAGAGTTAACTAACATATTGAGCTAACAGATAAATAAGGAATGATGTAAGAATCGGTGGCCTCATCTGTTATACGCTAAGTATCATAATCATGAAGGCTTCATAAAGCAGTCGGAGATTCAAAATGGATTTGTGAAGACAACTGTTATTACGTAAACATCTTCTTGGTGAGCTACACTTTGGATGATATAGTCCAAGCTTAAATAATACAATTTTAACGATAAGTGATTTTATGTCTGGTGAATTTCATTCTATCTCCGGTTCCAAGCGCAGCTTACATGTACAAGTAGCTCGCGAAATTGCTCGTAGCATTTTGTCAGGCAAGATCCCTCAAGGGTCCATTCTTCCAGGAGAAATGTCCCTGTGTGAACAGTTTGGTATCAGTCGCACAGCTTTGCGTGAAGCCGTAAAACTTTTAACATCAAAAGGTTTACTCGAGTCACGTCCAAAAGTTGGTACTCGAGTCATCAACCGAGCGTACTGGAACTTTTTAGACCCACAATTAATTGAATGGATGGACGGTCTAACAGAGATAGATCAGTTCTGTCATCAATTTTTGGGGTTACGACGCGCGATAGAGCCTGAAGCTTGTGCACTCGCAGCGAAAAATGCCACTGCGGAACAGCGAATTCAGCTATCAGAAGCATTCCAAGATATGTTGGAAGTCGCTAAAGCAGACGAACTGGACAAAGCGCGCTGGATGGATGTAGATATTCGTTTCCATAGCATTATTTTTAACTCAACCGGAAACGACTTTTTCTTACCGTTTGGGCATGTTCTGACTACAATGTTCATTAACTTTATTGCTCACTCATCTGAGGAAGGCAATACGTGCATCGAAGAACATCGTGAGATTTATGAAGCAATAATGGCAGGCAATGCTGAAAAAGCACGTCAAGCTTCGGCTAACCACTTGTTGGAGTCAAAACATCGCTTACCCGAAGCCAGTTAAGCTTAGAGCTTGGGCGATCTAATAACTAGGCAAAAGCACGCATCTCGCGTGCTTTTTTAATTTCGTTTCCTCCAATTCTTTATGGCACACCATCAATATTTTGATATATAGTAATACAAATGTATTTTGAGAATGTTGTGTTATGACCGACTCGCTACTGCCAAATATCATACAGTTTATCAGCCAGATTGATCCGTTTGACAAGGTACCTAAAGGTGCACTTCGCGAGCTTGCTTCATCTGTTAAGATCACTTATTTAAGCAAGGGGGATGTTGTTGATCAGTATTCTTCTAAGAACGAAAAGTCACTTTATATTATTAGAACTGGCTCTATCGAACAGCGTAAATCTGATGGCATATTGAGAGCTAAACTTGGTCCGGAAGATTTGTTTGGCTTCACTTTTCTTGGTAACGAAGTCGAAAGCGGAAAAGAATACAAAGCAATTGCAATCGAAAATTCATTAGTTTATGTAATTCCAAATGCTGCGCTGAAAAAGTTGTGCACTTCTCATCCTGAATGTGCTGAACATTTTGCATCACAAGCTCAGGTACGGCTAAAGTCAGCATTAGATGTCGTGTGGTCTAACAAAGAAAAAGGGTTGTTTATTCGGCGTGTAGAGGAAGTTGCTAGTGGTCGAGTTGCAATTGTAACCGCTGAGCAATCCATTCAGTCAGTCGCCAACGAGATGATCGATAAGTGCTCTCCCTGCGCTGTCGTTTATCGTGATAATAAAATAGTTGGACTGATTACCGACCGAGATATGACAAAGCGAGTCATCGCCAAAGGATTAAGCATCTCAACACCAGTCGTCGAAGTCATGTCGCCTGATCCTAAAACAATTCATCCTGACGATTTAGTTCTGCACGCAGCCTCCATTATGATGCAGCACAACATAAGAAATTTACCCCTAGTCAAAGACAATAACGTCGTTGGCGTTTTGACAACAACGCACTTGGTTCAAAACCATCGAGTCCAAGCTATATTTTTAATTGAAAAGATCAAATATGCTGGCAGTGTCAAAGCTTTGTCTAGTTTTACGTCTGAGCGCCAAGCTATTTTTGAAGCATTAGTCGAAGGACGGGTTTCACCAGAAATCATTGGTAAAGTGATGACCATGATTATGGATGCGTACACTCGTAGGTTAATACAAATAGCCATTGATAAGTTGGGAACACCTCCCTGTGACTTCTCTTGGATTGTGGCAGGCTCTCATGCTCGCCAAGAAGTACATATGCTGTCAGATCAAGATAGCGCCATCGTATTAGATGATTCTGCAACAGATAACGACCGTATCTACTTCAAACATTTAGCAATGATAGTAAGTAATGGTCTGAATAAATGTAACTATCCATTGTGTCCAGGGAAATTTATGGCAGCGACCCCTAAATGGTGCCAGCCTCTCTCTGTTTGGAAAAAGTACTATAAGAAATGGGTGGCAAATCCTGAATACGAGCGCCTCCTCAATATCAGTGTCTTTTTAGAAATCCGAACCGTTTATGGAAACAAAGACTTTGAACAGATACTTCGCGATGAGCTTCACTCTAACATCAACGCTAATAGAGAATTCCTTACGATGTTAGTTAACGATGCGGTGAAAACAAACCCACCGCTAGGAATATTCAATAGCCTAGTGTTACAAAAATCGGGAGAGAACAAGAAAACGCTCGACGTAAAAAAATACGCGATTAATCTAATCATTGATCTTGCAAGGATTTATGGTCTTGCAGTTGAATGTGACCTCACTGCAACTGATGAGCGTTTTAAAGCAGCCAACGAAAAAGGGCTGCTCAGCCATGACGCGTACAAAAATATAATAAACGCATATCAATTCATCTTGTCGTTTCGATTTGCCCATCAATTAGAAGCACTAAAAAGTGGAGATGAGCCAAATAACCACATTGACCCCAATACGTTCGGTAGTTTTGAACGTCAACATTTAAAAGACGCGTTCCGCATCATTGCAGATCTACAAGAAGTCGCCAAACTCCGTTTTGGGAGCCGATAATGAAGCGCTTACTTGAGTACTTTCATCCATTGACACGAAAAAATCGTCAGAGACAAAAGCACTCTAAAAAGAAGCACATCCCTCTTTATCTTAAAAAGCTGCTTCGCTCGCCAAATCTGGACATAAATCAACGAGCTTTTGACACTGAGTTCATCGTTCTTGATCTTGAAACAACTGGCTTAGACAGTGAGGAAGAAGTCATTCTTTCCATGGGCTGGGTAGAGATTCGACAAAGCCATATTGACTTAGCAACAAGTCAACACCTTTATGTACATAGCGACTCAAAAATCAAGCCCGAAACCATAGTTGTTAACCATATTACCCAACAAATGCTGACTGATGGAATCTCTATTCATGAAGCAATGCGGACATTCTTTAAAGCAGCAGAAAACAAAGTTATTGTTGCGCACGGATGTATAGTCGAAACTAGCTTTATTAATCAATATTTACAGCGAGTTTTCAACATAAAAGAGTTGCCGCTCATTTGGATAGACACCTTGCGAATAGAAAAAAGGTTACAAAGAGCTATCAATGCTTCCGATGAATCAGATGTGACTCTAGCAGCGACAAGGGAACGTTACGGGTTACCCGCTTACAACGGCCATAATGCACTTGCAGATGCAATTGCAACTGCAGAGTTACTATTAGTTCAACAAACCCGTATCGCACCTCAGACAAAAGCGACAGTCGGGCCCCTTTACCGACTTAGCCTGTAATCATCCAGATCACAGGCCTATTTGCTAAACATGTTCTCTGTCACAATTTGGTATCATCAGCATTTACCTTAATTAATAATACAATATCATTAATGGGGTCGGCGTTAGCAAAATGCAGCGAATAGCCATTGTCACTTGCCAACATCAGAGCGAGTGTAAACTGATTAGTTGCTCCATATCATAACTACATTTTAGAGAGCTTAGCATTGCATGTGCGCAATGATTGTCGAAGATCTAGCAGCGTTACATAAACAACCGAATTCAGGTGATGTCCCCTCGAACGTCATCTGCAGTGGTTAGTAATCATGTAAAGCCGCTGTTGCGAACTTCAGCCGACAGCTCGCGGTACTAGTACCGTTTGGCCCATGCAGTACAGGCTTGCATGGGCTTTTTTTTAACAATCCTACATCAATCGATGTTATATCCCTCTGCCAGATATGCATAAATCCGCGTCCATTCTTATTAGAGGACTTAAGATTCTTTATAAGTATATTCATAGAACCCATGCCTAAACTCGACACTTTTAGCAGCTTCAGAGAAAAGCAATATCTGACACCGATCACTTGTATGATTAATTAAAGGGTTTATTACGCCTTACTGGTCACGGTTTTGAGTTATTGTACTACAAATAAGAGGAGCGAACGTTACTATTACTTAGGACAATAAACTACTTCAAAGGTCTAAAGATGGAACTCAATACTCTCATTGTGGGCATCTATTTTCTATTCTTAATCGCAATAGGTTGGATGTTCAGAACTTTTACTAGTACTACAAGCGACTACTTCCGAGGTGGCGGCAACATGCTTTGGTGGATGGTTGGAGCAACGGCGTTTATGACTCAATTCTCTGCTTGGACATTTACTGGCGCCGCTGGTAAAGCCTACAATGATGGTTTTGCTGTCGCCATTATTTTCCTTGCAAACGCGTTTGGTTACTTCATGAACTTCGCTTACTTTGCACCGAAATTTCGTCAGTTACGCGTCGTAACTGTCATAGAAGCCATTCGTATGCGTTTTGGTACAACAAACGAACAAGTATTTACTTGGTCTTCGATGCCAAACAGTGTTGTCTCTGCAGGTGTATGGCTTAACGCCCTTGCTATTATAGCTTCAGGTATTTTTGGTTTTGATATGACAGCAACCATCTGGATTACCGGTTTAGTTGTACTTGCGATGTCGGTAACTGGCGGCTCTTGGGCGGTTATCGCCTCCGATTTCATGCAAATGGTCATCATCATGGCGGTAACGATCACATGTGCAGCCGTTGCTATTGTTCAAGGTGGTGGCGTTACTGAAATTATCTCTAACTTCCCAGTCGCAGAAAGTGGCAGCTTTGTTGCAGGTAACAACCTGAACTACTTAAGCATCTTTAGTATTTGGGCGTTCTTTATCTTCGTTAAGCAGTTCTCTATTACAAACAATATGTTGAACTCTTACCGTTACCTAGCTGCAAAAGACTCTAAAAATGCAAAAAAAGCAGCTTTGCTAGCATGTGTATTGATGCTGGGTGGAGTTTTCATTTGGTTCATGCCTTCTTGGTATATTGCAGGCCAAGGTGTTGATTTAGCGGCAGCTTATCCAGATGCTGGTAACAAAGCAGGCGACTTCGCGTACCTATACTTCGTTCAAGAGTACATGCCAGCAGGTATGGTTGGACTTCTGGTCGCTGCAATGTTTGCTGCTACGATGTCCTCTATGGACTCTGGTCTTAACCGCAATTCAGGTATTTTCGTAAAGAACTTTTATGAACCGATCGTTCGTAAGGGCCAAGCATCAGAGAAAGAGCTAGTCGCTGTTTCTAAAGCAACATCGGCGGTATTTGGCGTTGCAATTATTCTAATCGCGCAGTTTATAAACTCTCTAAAAGGTCTGAGTCTATTCGACACTATGATGTACGTTGGTGCGCTCATCGGATTCCCAATGACAATTCCAGCGTTTTTAGGCTTCTTTATCAAGAAAACTCCAGACTGGGCAGGTTGGGGAACTCTAGTTGTGGGTGGCATCGTTTCCTACCTTGTTGGGTTTGTTATCACAGCTGATATGGTGTCATCGGCGTTTGGCCTTGAGGAGTTGACTAGCCGAGAATGGTCTGATGTGAAAGTAGCAATAGGTCTAATCGGACACATGACACTAACTGGTGGCTTCTTCATGTTGTCGACTCTATTCTACAAGCCTCTAACTGACAAACGTCAAGCAGATGTCGATAAGTTCTTTGAAAACCTATCAACGCCTCTTGTAGCGGAATCAGTGGCACAGAAAAAACTCGATAACAAGCAACGTCAAATGCTGGGTAAACTTATCGCGGTCGCAGGTATAGGTGTCATGTTTATGGCTCTGCTACCTAACCCAGTATGGGGGCGCTTAGTGTTTATTCTATGTGGTGCCATCGTCGGAGGTGTTGGTCTACTACTTGTAAAAGCTGTGGATTCAAGCGCTGAACAAGCCTCTGAACCTGTGACAGAAAGTTAAATCTCTTATTCTAATAAACGCGGCTATTCTTTGGCCGCGTTTTTTAATTCTAAGTTCCCAGTACGAACACTTCACCCTTTTACGAAGACATATCATCTTGTCTAGGGTTATCGAATTGCAGCTTTATTTTGTCATTCGATAAGGCTAAACCAGAACGTGATAATCTGATCGAGTTAAAAGTGCAGCCTACCTTGCTTAAGTAAACGCCCCAAAGCCATCCAAATATCTGATGAAGTAAAGATCTCGGCTCGTATACTTTGTTACCGCTTCGTGATTTAGACTCGCTAGTCCTTTACATCACCACCTAGTCTACAAGCCAAACTATTCCCGCTGAACAAACCATCTCGGGATTACTTAGGTACACTATTTTCTCTTTTTGCAGATGGCACAACAACCGCTACCAATAAAGCTAACAACAGGAACACGGGGCTAAGCATTAATCCATGCCAGATTGAATACCCATCATGGAACAGCCAGAATATACCAAGCGTCAGTAGGTACGAAAAGTAGCTGCAAAACACCAAGCTAATCGCGACAAAGCGCTTTTGATTAATAATAAGAATCCGCACTAGATACTGGCTAAGAATACCAGAGCAGCGCATGGCAAGTTGCCAATTAATGATAAAGAAAGCAAGCGCAATAAACCCAGCTACGACCAGTGCATCATGCGTGCTTAAAATGAAGTAGCTACCAAATCGGCTTATGATGACCGGATAATCGCCTTCGTATATCGTTGACCAAGATATTGCGTTCGCTGCTGCTACGTAATTGGCAAAATAAGCAATGGCGTAGAAAGTCGTTTGAGAACTGAACGGCTGAAATACATCCGTACAAAATCCTCGCCACTCTTCTTTGTTGGCGGTAGGCCCAACCCAGTCACGTTTTTTTTGAGCGGTACGCCCGGCAAACGCAGGCCCGTTGCGAAACAACAGCCAAAATATATAGAGTGCAAGTAT
Source organism: Vibrio sp. Vb2880 (assembly GCF_033337975.1). NCBI lineage: Bacteria > Pseudomonadati > Pseudomonadota > Gammaproteobacteria > Vibrionales > Vibrionaceae > Vibrio > Vibrio sp. Vb2880. Next base: position 12,351 of record NZ_JAWORT010000016.1, on the reverse strand, counting down.
AACCAAGAGTATTGAAAACATACCCTTCCCCCTCATAAATTATCGGCGCCACTGCCAATGGCGTTGGGGTCGTAAACTGCACTTCCCTGCTATACCTATTTGATTTATCAAAGACTTATTATTTTATTACCACCAAAATTCATTTAATGGCATGCTAAACAGCAACATTTTCACGCTTTGTGCGTGAAGTTCGAAAGCCTACTTTTAGGTTTAGCACAAAAATAACTACAGCAAAGCGTAAGAGAGGGATTCCGCACCCATCAATGAAGATGAGGCGTTAAGCAGAAGCTGCGACCGCAATGAGAAGAGAAGGATTCAAAGCGGTCATGCATGGGCGAGAAGAGCAACTATTTCTCTAACTTTTCTTCAAATACACCAATCTCTCTGCCCAACCAAATCGCGCGTTCTGTGTGATCGAGCAACTCTTCTTCGCTTACTGGGTGAATAAGCACAGAAAAATCGCCTCGAATCGTATCAAGCCACGCCAAGAACTCTTCACTCAATGATTCTAGGTGAATTTCAAACATCGGCATCTTGTGTGGGCCAACTAACCTTCCAACTAATGGAAACACACGCAGCACATCTTGACGCTCTTGACGGATGATCTCGTTCAAGGCTTGCGCTTTATCTTGTTCTCTTAGGGGAAAATAAACATGAGCGTGGTACATAACTTCTCCATAATCACTTCCGCTTGAGCACCACCTACTTTGGATAAGCTCAAGGACTGCCGAGGGTATACATTTGTAATGCCGTCACCCTACCTTGATTCCACTCAGTTGGGAAGAAGTTATGCATTCTCATAAGGTCGAGGCTTCGAGCACAACAAAAATTTGCAATTCATCATATAGCAACTGTTTGAGTTGATTCATTAATAATGACTCACTTTGTCAAATTTTACAGCCAAATTTTGTTGCAAATATGTTTCATTAGCCAGTAATTAAATTCGAGTTTAAAAATACCACCAACAAAATAGCAGCATATTACTCTGCAAAATCAGGGTGTAAGCAAAACTTTACTACTGAGCGAAAGTCAAAATGAAGCATAATTTAACAATTTGTTTACACTTATTGTATCTGGCTATACCACGATTTAGTTAGAGGGTTAGATACAGAAAAGCCTTTCTCTGTATCTTGCGGTGAAATAGTCGCAGCGATGTTATCGACAAATAGTTTAAGGGACGAACAGATGCCTACCGCTATCGAAAGCACACGCAACCTTAGGTATGGCCTTTGCGCTGATATCAGAGTTTGAGTACCCATACAAACTCTGGTTTTGTATGAACAGCTGCAGTCCAAAAGACCCGCAGCGTCAAAAGGAGCTTGAGATGAACGTTCAGGCATTACCCATGCATCGGTTTATCGACCATCGTGGGGACCTAGTCGGCCAACTACCCAACTGGGCTGACACTGAAACATTGGTCGGGTTTTACCGAGATATGGTATTAACTCGCACTTACGACAACAAAGCAGTTGCCTTGCAACGCACCGGTAAGCTAGGGACCTATCCCTCACACTTAGGCGCGGAAGCCATAGGCATTGCGGTCGGCAGAGCACTTAAAGCCGATGATGTGTTTGTTCCTTACTACCGCGATATGCCTGCGATGTGGTGTCGTGGCATTGGCATGGAAAAGAACCTTCAATACTGGGGTGGCGATGAGCGCGGGAGTGATTTTGCTCCTGAAGGAAGTCCGGTTCCTAGCCGAGACCTTCCCTACTGTGTACCCATAGCGACGCAATGTACGCATGCTGTCGGGGTGGCTTCCGCGCTAAAAATTCAAGGTAACCATGAAGCTGCGCTAGTCATGTGCGGCGATGGTGGTACATCCAAAGGGGACTTTCTTGAGTCAATAAACTGCGCAGGTACTTGGAATATTCCACTTGTTTTCGTCGTAAACAATAACCAGTGGGCAATTTCAGTGCCGCGTAGTCTCCAATGTGCCGCCGATTTCTTATCAGAAAAAGCGCAAGGTGCAGGTATACCGGGTATTACTGTCGATGGTAACGATGTCGTCGCCGTTTATGATGCAACTAAAACCGCCCTTGAGAGAGCAAGAAAAGGGAAAGGTGCAACACTCATCGAAGCGGTGAGTTACCGACTGAGTGACCACACTACGGCCGATGATGCGACTCGTTATCGTAAAGAAGATGATGTTCAAACTGCATGGCAATACGAACCTATCGCACGTCTTAAAACGTACCTCCTTAATCAAGGCGCTTGGAGCGACGAACAAGAACAGCAATGGCTAGATTACTGTAAAGAGCAAGTAGAGTTAGCTGTTGAACGCTATCTGAGCTTACCGCCACAAGCACCAGAAACCGGTTTCGATTATTTGTATGAATCGCTACCTCAAGAACTTCATGCACAAAGAGATGAGCTCATCAACAAGGCAATGAGAATGCAGGGAGGCAGACATGGCTGAGCTAACGTTGGTTGAAGCAGTAAACCTTGCCCTGCACCACGAAATGCAACAAGACCCCAATGTTGTCGTATTAGGTGAAGACGTGGGCGATAATGGTGGTGTATTTCGTGCCACTGTTGGACTCAAGCAAGAGTTTGGTCTTAAACGAGTCATCGATACGCCACTCGCTGAAGCCTTAATCGGCGGGGTTGCGGTCGGTATGGCAACGCAAGGATTACGACCTGTCGCCGAATTTCAATTTCAAGGTTTCGTTTTTCCTGCGATGGAGCACTTAATGTGCCACGCGGCTCGAATGCGTAACAGAACTCGCGGTCGGCTCACTTGTCCCGCGGTTTTTCGTGCGCCATTTGGCGGCGGTATCCACGCTCCGGAGCACCACTCAGAAAGCGTGGAAGCGCTATTTGCTCACACTGCTGGATTTAAAGTGGTGATTCCTTCTTCTCCACAACGCGCATACGGCTTACTTCTCGCTGCAATTAGAAGCAATGATCCCGTCATGTTCTTCGAACCGAAGCGCATATATCGCACCGTTAAATCTGAAGTCGTTGATAACGGCGAAGCACTCCCACTCGACACCTGCTTCACCTTGCGTAAGGGGCGAGATATCACGCTCGTTACTTGGGGCGCATGCGTCGTAGAGTCACTTCAGGCCGCACAAACCTTGTCTAGTCAGGGAATTGAAGTCGAGGTGATTGATTTGGCGAGTATTAAGCCAATTGATACCGCGACGATTTTCAGCTCACTAGAAAAAACTGGACGTTTACTCGTTGTTCATGAAGCGAGTAAAACTTGTGGTGTGGGCTCTGAGCTATTAGCTCGAACCGCTGAACATGCCATGTGCTTACTTAAAGCCCCACCTAAACGAGTAACTGGAATGGACACCATTATGCCTTATTACCGTAACGAAGATTATTTCATGGTTCAGGAAGAAGACATTGTGACCGCGGCGCGCGAACTCGTGGAGGATTGGAAATGAAGACGTTTAATTTACCCGATCTCGGTGAAGGTCTCGCTGAGTCAGAAATTGTCAAATGGCACGTTAATGTCGGAGACATGGTTAAATTAGATCAAGTGATCTTAACCGTAGAGACAGCAAAAGCGACGGTAGACGTCCCTGCCCCCTACTCGGGCCGTGTGGTCAGCCGTCATGGTGAGGAAGGTGAAATCGTCAATATTGGTGCATTACTGCTAGAGATTGATGAAACAGGTGCCGGGAGAGAAGTAACGGCAGAGAAAAAAGCCACTGCTGACGCCGCAACCGTCGTCGGTAGCGTTTCTCACCAAGCGCATCATGTAAACGTTGATGATTTCTGGATAGGTGGCAACCACAACACGACAGAAAGTAACCTCGTTACCGCCCTGCCTTCGGCTCGCTTGTTGGCACAAAAACTTGGGGTAGATCTTAACCTCGTGTCAGGTAGTGGCCCGAACGGACTTATCGTTGATGCCGATATTTACGACGAAGCCGGAAAACAGCGTCCAGGCACCGAAGTTTTGAAAGGCGCTCGACGTACCATGGTGTCGTCTATGACCGAATCGCACGAACATGTTGCCGCCGTAACCATTACGGAAGAAGCGTTGTTGGAAGATTGGCTGCCAAACGAAGATATCAGTATCCGCCTTGTTCAAGCGATTGTTCACGCGTGTAAAGAAGAGCCTGCTTTAAACGCTTGGTTTGATGCCGAAACCATGACACGCTGTGTACACACAACGGTCAATGTAGGAATTGCAGTAGATAGCCGTCATGGATTGTACGTACCAGTCTTGCGCCACGCAGATGAATACGAGCCACAAGATGTTCGTCGTTGGCTCGATCAAACCGTTGAAGGGATCAGAGAGAGAAAAATCGGTCGTGAGCAACTGCAGCACGCGACGATTACGCTTTCCAACTTCGGCGCGATTGCCGGTATTTACGCAACACCTGTCGTCACACCGCCACAAGTCGCTATTGTCGGCGCGGGCCGAATACTCGACCGAGTTGTGATAAGAAATGGTCAAGCAATTTCGGTGAAAGCAATGCCGCTATCCGTAACGTTTGATCATCGCGCTTGTACTGGTGGTGAAGCTGCAAGGTTTACGAAAGTACTTGCAGAGCACCTGCAACGTCCGAGCGAAAAGTAACTTATAAAAATCAAATGATAAAGGCTTCCAGTCCGGAAGCCTTTTGTTTTAGGAAGCAAGACTATATCTACAGCTTCTCTAACAGCTCAGGCATTACCACAAACAAATCGTCGACCAATCCATAATCTGCAATGTCAAAAATAGGCGCATCAGGATCGCTATTAATTGCAACAATCACCTTGGAATCTTTCATTCCCGCCAAATGCTGGATCGCGCCAGAAATTCCGACGGCAATGTATAACTCCGGTGCAACAATTTTGCCGGTTTGCCCGACTTGATGGTCATTAGACACATAGCCCGCATCGACCGCCGCTCGTGACGCCCCTACCGCTCCACCTAGCTTGTCAGCCAATTGTTCTACTAAAACAAACTTCTCTTTACTCCCGAATGCACGACCACCCGACACCACTACTCTAGCCGCTGGCAACTCTGGTCGCTCACTTTCTGGCGTTTGTTGCGAAACAAACTCACTAAGTTTATTGATAATCACCGTGTCGACTTGAGTAAGCTTAGGGACAACTGGCGTGTCAGATAGCTCTGCGGCATCAAAAGCCGTACTTCTTATTGTCATCACTTTATAGGGATCATTCGACGTGACTCTCGCCAATGCATTTCCAGCATAAATTGGACGAATCACCGTATCGATAGACTCGATTGTCATCACGTCAGAAAGTTGACCAACATTAAGCAACGCCGCCACACGAGGCATCACATTCTTACCAAATGTACTGGCAGGAGAAAGAATGTGTGAGTAGTTTTTGGCTACTTGTGAGATCAAAGGTGCGATATTTTCCGCTAATCCATGTTCATATCCCTTCGCATCAACCCAGATAATTTCTGCAACATCCTGAACACAATTCAACTCATCCAAAACTGATTGGCACTGATAACCAATAAGCAACACAGAAACAGGAAGCGATTTATCATCATCCTTAATCTCAAATGCCGCTTTAATTGCACACAGCGTCCCTACAGCCAACGATTGGTTGTCATGCTCTGCGAGCACAAGTGTTGCTAATGGTCGGTCTTCCATGGTCATGCCTCATATAACACGTCAGATCCATTACTTGAGCTTAGTCCACTTCACGTTAACGTCAACTGAGCTATAGTTTTCTGTATAGAAACCAAAAACCTGTCACGCAGATGACGATAATAGAAAGGAAGCATAAAGATGGAACGAGAATGCATGGAGTTTGATGTCGTGATCGTGGGGGCCGGACCTGCGGGCTTAAGTGCAGCTTGTCGGCTAGCTCAACTCAAACAAGACAGTGAAGATGACGCACTTTCAATTTGCGTTGTAGAAAAAGGCTCAGAAGTGGGCGCGCATATTTTATCTGGCGCTGTTTTTGAAACTAGTGCCTTAGATGAGCTTTTCCCCGATTGGAAAGAAATGGAGGCCCCGCTAGCAGCCTCGGTTCAACGAGATGATTTCCTTTATCTTACTACTGAACAAAACCATATTCGAGTTCCTCACATCCTTACACCGCGTCCAATGATAAATGGCGAGAATAATTACGTAATTAGCCTTGCCAACCTTTGCCGTTGGCTCGCTAACCAAGCAGAAAATCTTGGGGTGGAAGTTTTTCCGGGCTTTGCCGCTGCAAGCATCAATTATGATCAGACTGGCGCCGTGACAGGCATTAACACGAGCGATATGGGACTAGACAAGAACGGCCAGGCCAAACCTAACTTTGAACCAGGTATCGAGCTAAGGGCAAAATACACCCTTTTTGCTGAAGGTTGTCGCGGACATCTGGGTAAAGAACTTATTCAAAGGTTCGACCTAGACGCAGGAAAGCAACCACAGCACTACGCGCTTGGCCTAAAAGAGATATGGGAGTTACCCACTGACAGCAAGGATGTATCTGGCAGTGTTATCCACTCCGCTGGCTGGCCCTTGAGTGAAACAAATACCACAGGCGGCGGTTTTCTCTATCACATGGAGAACAACCAAATCGCCGTCGGGCTTATTGTCGACTTGAATTACAGCAATCCTTACTTGAGTCCGTTTGACGAATTTCAACGCTTTAAGCACCACCCTGCTATCGAACAACATTTGAAAGGCGCTCAACGCATCGCTTACGGCGCAAGAGCCATTGCAAAAGGTGGGTTGTCTTCTCTGCCGAGACAACAATTCCCTGGCGGTTTATTGATTGGTTGTGATGCGGGGACTTTGAACGTTGCTAAAATTAAAGGCAGCCACACAGCAATGAAATCCGGAATCATTGCAGCAGAAGCGGTACATACGGCCCGACAAACTGGAGCTTCTGAGCCAGACTACCAGTCGTTGTTTGAATCATCATGGTTGTATGACGAACTCGCTGAAACGCGTAACTTTGGTGCGAACATTCATAAGTTTGGCAGCATACTGGGCGGTGCTCTTTCGACTTTTGAACACAACCTGTGGCAACCACTGGTTAAGAAGCCGTTACCTTGGTCTATCAAGGACTATTCGCACGATCATGAGCAGTTAATACCTAAACAAGAGTGCCACCCAATTGCATACCCAAAACCAGATGGTGAAATCAGTTTTGATAAGCCTTCGTCGGTATTTTTGTCGGGAACACAGCACGAAGAGAATCAACCTTGTCACCTGGTTCTGACTTACCCTCACATTCCAATTGATGTGAATTTAGGCATGTATGACGAACCAAGTCAGCGCTATTGCCCCGCTGGGGTTTACGAAGTGGTGGAAGTGGACAATAAGTTGAAGTTTCAGATAAATGCCGCCAACTGCGTTCATTGCAAAACCTGTGACATCAAAGATCCTTCGCAAAACATCACGTGGAAAGCACCAGAAGGTGGCGGTGGACCGAGCTATCAAAACATGTAATCGAAGAACCACTTATAGTGCAGAAGCAGTGCATTTACTACTGCTAATTTTTGAAGTGGTTAAGCAAAAAGTCAGTAGTTAACAGCGGCAGAAAAGAAAAACAGCACCTGATGATTCAATCAGGTGCTGTTTACTAAAATAACGTTATCTTCAGGTAATATTAATCCACGCTAAAAACTTGGTGATGGAACAGCTGATCAACGATTTCATGAGATGTCGATGACGACCCTAGCTCCAACCCTGATAAATCAAAGTTCTCTAATGCCACTGACATTGTGTTGCTGCCTTCTCCAGTAATCGTCAAATTCAGAGTATCTTGGTCACTATCGTAGTCTGCGCTTACGTGTTCCAACAAGTTATCCATATCCGTTGTGTCGTCACCGACAAACTCAAGAATATCACTCAAATCCAACTTGTCTTCATCCAGCCTAAAGTCTTTAATCACATCTCTTGATGGCGTCATGTCCAGTGCTTCTTGAGTAAAGGTAAAGGTGTCAATACCCTCTCCACCTGTCAAGATGTCACTGCCTAGACCTCCCATCAGGATATCGTTTCCAAGCCCACCAACCAGAATGTCATCGCCTGCGCCACCACTCAACGTATCTCCACCTGCTTGTCCTAGCAAAATATCAATACTTTCGCCACCAGTGATGCTATTCGCAAACTCATCTCCCACCGACGCATGGCGCTCAGTTTGGACAATATCGGTACCAGAATCGTTTAATGTAAGTGTAAAGACGTTTTCACTTATGCCACCTTTACCATCAGACACTTTAAACAAGAAATGTAAATCCGCCTGCTGGTCGCCCTGTAGAGTAAGTTCATCGCTTTGAGTAAAGCTATAACTGCCATTGGATGACACTTCCAAGGTGCCGAACGCTGTCTGGATATGAAGCTGACCATCTACTTCACTGGACGAAGAAACTAACGGCTGATTTACACTTACACCGTGCAGGTCTGCGCCCAACAGAGTGAAATCGCCTTCTGCCAAAGAAACGGTCATGCTGTCACCATCAGCGTCCTGGCTTCCCGCCAGTAACTCACCGGCAATTGGATCGGGAGAGAACTGGTTTAGGTACTGCCCCAAGTCTTCACCTGAGTCGATAAACACCACTTTGTCGCTAAGTTCATCTAGAGCCTCTGCTGCTTTTACATTATCAGAGAGAGCGATACCAATTCCATATACTTTGGCGTCATGAGTCTGTTTGTAATCCTCCCAGCGCTCGGCTAGATCAGGAGAAGTAACAGCGCCCTCGCTAGGGTTAGGTTCGCCATCTGAGATAAAGAATATAGTGTCCTTACTCTCTGACGGTTTTTCTGGACCGAAATAGTCCCAACCATCCTGCCAAGGGTAAACGGCATTACTTGCCTCACCAGGCTCCATTACAGCTTCTAAAGCTTTATCGTAATCCGTATTAGTACCGTATTCTACGTCACACCAGTTACGCACATATTCTGACACTTCATTTTGGAAACTTAAGTCGTTTGGATCACGGCCATTCATCTCTGGTGGGCGTGTCATCAACTCAACTTCACTCAAGGTCAGCCAGCTATGTGTGGATGTATCACCGTCGAAACGTACCAGGCGGATATAGGTGTTTGATTCTCCTCCATCGGCAGTCATGTTTTCAACCATGGAATGTAACGCAGCAGCTGCTTTGTAAGCTCTCGATTCAGTTTTCGGTGCGGTTGCATCACGACCCACGGTATTCTCACCGTCAAAGGTACGGGTCATACTGTTCGAATGGTCGAACACTACCGTCACTTTATTGATCGGTAAGTCTTCCATCTGAGCAAAGCCCTGAACTGGAGATGAGGTTGGGGCATGGTTCTCAGTGACATTCAGGATAACCTGAGTTGTATCGGTATCCACACCATCACTTGCAGACACTTCCAACTGATACGTTTGCTGAGTTGAGTGATCCAGTTTTACACCATCTTTCAGCCAAATCTCGCCACTCTTAGAGTCAACACGGAATAGATCAGCATCACCACCACTCAATTCATACTTTATGGTGTCACTACCATCCGGATCAAACGCTTCCACCTGGCCGACTAATACTCCAACTTCTTGCTCAGCGACGTCAAAGCTTGCTGTATCTTCTGTTGGCATACCGTTGGCATCGGTGCCGTGGGTTTGATCTGCATCACCGACACTGATGAATTCTGGTACCCGATCTCGGATATCAATGGTAACTTCGCTATTTGTAGTATCACCGTCAGCATCAATAACCGTAACGTCAAGCTTCTCTTGTTGGTGACCTACAACATTACTCGCTTGATAGTCGTAGTGACCATTTTCAAAGTTAATGGTTAGCTTGCCGTGGTTGGTATCAATCTGAGCGAGAGAATGATCCGATATTTTCGCTCCATCGCTGGTAGTGACATCACCGTTTACTTTGTTGTAGTAATATATTTCGCCATCGATAGTGATGTGATCTACCCACTGAGCATCACCGCCATTGTCATCCAAAAGATTGCCTTGCAACTGGCCTGAGACCGTTTTACTAAGCAAATCCACAATTTGAGAATCATCTACAACGACAATAGCACTGCCTTTATCTGTCGCGATCGACTCCAGATGTTCCAGAGACGCACCATTACCGATACCGACAGACCAGATATTTTCAACATCCTGACCGCTACTGCTGATGCCATTTTCCATCGCATTTTGCAGAATGATGCCCTCTTCTTCAGAAGTAGGCTGAACCCGACCATTCACTATGTCCTGATAACGCTGTTCACTTTCAAAATCATCTGATGTTGACCACTTAATCAAGTTTTCACGGGTTTGAATTTCTCCCACGTTCGTTTGATTTGTCCAATAGGTAAAATCGGAAGGTCGACCATCTGAGATAAAGTAAAGCTGGGTATCGGTATTACTAAGCAATGCATCATCTTCTGGATCACTAAGTATTTCATTTATTTGGTCAACGGCCTGGTTATATGGCGTCGATGCATATGGATGTATACCAGAGATAAAGGCATCAATGGCCTCGGCAGAATCTAGCCACTCAGAAATCTGGCCAGATGGTTGTCCGCTGTAAGTTGCAATTCTAAAACTTACTGGACCCAAATCTTGGTATTGCTCAAACATTGACTTAATAGAGTCTTGAGCAAGTTGCCAGCGAGTAACATATTGTCCGTCTGCATCTGTTACCCAGTCGAGCATTGATTCTGACGCATCAAGTGCAATCACAACACTATTACTTTGTGAATCAACATCATTTATTTCGTAGTGAGCTGAAGACGATGACGGTAATGAATCCGTCACATTCAGATGCAAGGTGGCACTCTCAGACTGACCTCCGGCACCCACCTCGACCCTAGCGCGGATATCCAGCATGTCCGCCCCCTGCTCCGAATGATCAAGGGGCATATGTTGATCAACTGTGAAATGACCCGTTTTGCTATCTATGTTGGCTTGAACTACTTTGATGCGGTCGGCACCTGTTCCAGTATAACCAGTTAGAGTGCTCTGATCTGCACTCACTTCAAACACAACCTCTTTACCATCGCTGGTGAAACCACCTAGGTTTTGATCGGCGTTGAAGTGATATTCAGCCTCCGTTGCAGACCCGAGGTTTGCGATAAAGTTGCCTTCAGCATGTACGCCAGTATCCGTGCCAACTTGAGATTCATCCAATGCTGCGTGCGCATCACTGAGCGACATAGGCTCACCCATCACACTAACGGTAACTTCTGCTTTATCAGTCAGGCCGTCGTCATCACGGATGGTGTATTCGAAGGTATAATCTTTCACTTCACCCGTTTTCAGGGTTTGTTGATCAGCTGGCAGTGACTCTAGGTACTTGGCCGCATCAAAGACCAATTTACCATCTTGCAGACTGAGGAAACTTTCTGATGGATAGTCGATAATAGTCAGAGCGTCACCATCCGGGTCGCTGTCATTCGCTAGAACATCCAGCTCTAAAGTGCCTGAGCCGTTGGTCTGGTAAGCTTCATCAAAGGTCGTCAGGTCCGCTGATACCTGAGTAATAAAGTACTCTGAGCCTTTAGGATCAATGACACCGTCTTTATAGCTGGTAGTAGACATTTCAATACTATCGAAGAAACGCCCATCTGCATTGATGTTGACTACTTGATTACCACCACGGGTACCTTCAAACACACCTGTCGCAACCAAGTCACCTTTGTAGTAAGCCTTCCAAACACCGCGCTCAATACCAGGCTCCCAGCTACCGTTCGAAGTGTCTGTCCATAGGTTTTTCACTTCAACTTCAGCATGATCGGCAACCTGACCTTTAGCAAAGGAGAAGCGCATTGCTTCACTTTGTCCAGTTGCATCATCATATCGAATCTGACCATCTTGAACCCGGTCTGAGCCGCTGTCTAGCGCAGAACTAACGCCATATTTGTGGTCACCGTCACCAATATAATCAGCTTTCGATGCATCAGAAACCTTGTTTCCAGATCGAGTATCAATCACATAGTAATCGACAGTGATATCAGTGCTATCATCCCAGTTGCTCTGGTCAATTGTCTTGGTTGTTTTTTCAATACCCTTATCATCTTCAGCAATAGGGGCTTCATTAATATCACGAACCAACACTTCGACCTGAGCGGTGTCTTTAACGCCAAACTGGTCACGAGCTTCCACTTCTAGCTGGTAGTTATCGATAGATTCATGGTCCAGATTTGCACCATTTTTGACACTGATCTCACCGGTAAGACTGTTCATTTCAAACAGTTCGCTATGACTGTTTAAGTGATACGTTATCTGACTGTCCTGATCGACATCGAATGCATTTACTTTTCCAATTACACCCGATTGACTGTTTTCATCAACGTTAAACTGGTAACTATCGATGTCAGTTTTACCTTGGGCATCCAGACCAAAGTTGTCATTATTTCCGCTAACAAATTCAGGAACATCATTAGTGCCCGTAATATCAATCACGATGTTTTGTTGGGTGCCATCGGTTGCCGTCAGGGTGATGGTGTCTTGCACCTGATC
>NZ_JAWORT010000015.1:0-144762 GCF_033337975.1 Vibrio sp. Vb2880 | reverse complement strand
CGTTCAAATACGCCAGCATCCCGCCACTCCTGAAATCGGCGATGAGCAGAGCTTGACGAGCATATACCGGTGGCATTCAGCGCATTCCACTGGCAACCCGTCCTGAGTACGAAGAAGATGGCGTTCATTGCAGCGCGATTATCAACCCGCTTGCGGTGCGTACCCAGAGGATGGTGAGTTTTATGCTCCGGGATGAGAGGAGCCATTTTCTCCCAGAGTTCATCACTGATTTGCCACTTGTTGCCTGCCATACGTTGCCCTCAGAAATTATCGTTATTCATTATATTATACGATAATTCCTTTTGGGATAGGCTCTAAATCCTTCTTGAAGTTAGAAATTAATTCAGCTAGAGAATCGGCAAGCTTTAAAGCGACCTTGTAGTCATAATCTATGAGAATTACCTGTCCGAAACTACCTTCCTCTGTTGGACTTAAATCAACGCAAATTAAACAAGATGAACAGTCATCCGCAATTGGGATTCTACTTTTGCCGAAGGTATACTCTTTATCTATACCTTTATCGGTATAACTGAGTACGTTTCCATCACCATCATGGCTATAGTTTTCTACAAGGCTTGAGGTCTGTCCGATAGAGAGTAAAGCGACGCCATAAGCAAAATTTGCTTGCTTCTCGGGGTCCTGCCCTTTAGATGTTTTGTACAGTTCAACTAAATCTTGTGGTAGCTCTCTACCCACATTACAGCGAAGCAAATTTATTTCTTCTTCCGACGCTGGCTCTAAGAACGCATCAGCAACTAGTGGTGCTTTATTAAGTATTTCTTTTCTTACTTGCTCGAACATTAATTTTCCCTCGTTTTCATTGTAATCTTCGGGTTTGAAAGAATAAGCTTCAAAATCGAAGCGATGGTATTAATCTATTTCTTCTGCACTGCTCCAACTCAAATACCAGAAGTCTTAGTTAGAATGAGTACTAGTTATGCGGAACATAGGAAACTCGTATTACCCCTATTAATTAGAGGTAATGCGAAATGCGGTTAACTTGAGCGAGTATGAGCAAAGAAAGAGCCGTTTCCTAACTTCTAAATTTCTCTGTTTCATGGGCATATTTGGGTCGGAGAGTTTTGACTGCTCATCACCGTGTTGCGCGCATTAGTGTAAAACTGGTAGATTAGAATTTTAATAAAATAAATGTTACATCTCTAGATTTTGAACGAATAACCCTTCACGATTCTTATACTTGTTAACGGCTCTTATATCAGTAGAAACGTAATCACCACCTTTATTATCAACTTGTCTAATCTCGTATCCTCCGCAATGAACAGAAATATTCGCTTCTATTGAATGCTCATTTTTTGTTTCACCATTTACTTTCTTTGCTGACGAAACCCATTGGAAGCAAAACCTATCTTGATTATCTAAATATTCCGTAAGAGCAACTGATGTCCCTTTATCCACTTCGAAATAATCAATTGATAATATCTTGGATATGCCAGGATATTGGTAAGATGGGTTCTCTACTGTTGGTTCACTTAGTTCGGTTTGATTAGCACAGCCAGCAATAACTGATAATGTCGATGCCATAAGTAGTATTTTCTTCATTTTTGTTCCTTGTAGATGATAAAATTAGCCCCACGATCTATTAACGCTTTCGATAGTGGGGTTGTGTATGTTTATCTAATTGTTTACGTTTTGAAGGTCACGATAATCAACAGACTCATCAGCACTTGAGATGCTTGCTGCCTCACCGAACATTGCTATGTAAGCACTTGGGAAAGTCAAAGCGGCCCCTGCTATACCACAGATTAGAACGAATTTTCCTACGCCCTTACTTTGTGGTGAGCTTTCTCGGCTATTCCATGCCCAGGTTGCAAGGCTAATGACAATCATTGCAATACCAATCCATAAGCCTATGGTATATGTAGCACTACCACCTGCAGCTGAAATTGCATCCACGTTTTTTGCAGCTTGCTCTAGCTTTGTTTCATTGGCTGCCATCGTAGTTACAGAGGTTAGTGCTAGAGCGATACCCAGGGCACCGGACCATTTCGTTAGTTTATTCATAGTTACTCCGTGCTATCTCCTTCATCGAAGATATAAGTTGTGTTAGAAGAGAGGTTTGCCCGACCAGATGAGTCGAGTGTTATTGGGTCCACTGTGTCACTAAAGGTAAATACCTCACCCACTAGATCTAAACCACCGTGGAAAGTTAATAATGCGCCAGCTATTGAGAAGGATATTGGCCATAGAACAGAAACATCATTATCCGCTTTGTTTGCTTTGTACCAACCGATGAAACCAAACACGACAAGACCGAGGCCAAGTACTGCTCTCAAATTCCAGAGAACTGCAATCCAAAGTCGAACATGTTTAATTACATTTATTCCGCCATCTGCAATGGTGGAGTTATGCGTTTCTGAAGCGAATGAACTACTGGATAATGTGTAAACAAACATCCAATACCACTTTTTCATCGAAGCGCTCCAATACAGTAAGTATCTGAACAGATTGTTCCGTCAGCCGAGATTTCTCTAACAGTTCCAATGAAGTCGTAGTATTTTCCTTTTTCTACGGAAATAGTTCTTTCGCCAGAGGTCTTGGTAAGATTTACGACTAGCGCACTGTTTAGGTCCTGCGACTTAGTGATCATTGCGTAGTCAGGAAGAAGAATTCGCCCATCCTTGTATGTTACTCCCGTACTTGGAACTACCATTTTTGGCGCTTCTATTGGCTGTACTACAGTCGAGCTAGATGCTATTGCCATCGTTGGCTGTACTACTTTGCTATTTACTTCTGTATTTTTACCAATATGTTGGGTGGTAGTCTTAGCAACCTGTACTGCCGTTGGCTTTGTAATCGATTCTTTAGCAGGTTTTACAACTTTCTTTTTAGACTGCTGAGAGCGTCGAAGGTTGGCTAGTTCAGTCGGCGTGTACTCCTGGCGTTCTTTATCAATAAAGTATTTGCTGCCAATAAGTAAAACTCCGTCTTCTCCCTCACCTTTAATGTTGGTGACTTTATGGTTGCCAATTTTTGATTTGAACGGCTCACTTTTGTAAAGAGTGATGTAATGTGGAGAGTTATCGGATCTATCTGGTGCACGTACAGCAAAAACCCCCTCAGCAATCTCATCCACAACGTTGAATTCTTTTAAGCGTTTACGCTCACTACTTCGCGCTGCTTTCGTATGTCCGTTTGAAAGGCTATTGTTTAATTTAGCAAACTCGCCTTCAAATGAATTTACATCGCTTTCCAATTTATCCAATCTATTGGTTAAACTAACGTTAAAAGTTTCTTGAGCAGAATTAAATTGATGATATGGCTTCAATCTCATTGTAATTGAGTCATCAATTTGTTGCTGTAAGGTCGAACTGATCGTCTGTGTAATATTCTGTGACGCAGCTTTCGAGGTTGACTTCACAATCTCACTTTTTTGCTTACCAAATTCATCCTTTACTTTGCTAGGAATGTCTATTTTAGTAATGATTGATTGAGCGATTTCTTGTCTTTGTAATTCAGTGATAGCACCAAACTCTTCAGACTTAGTAATCACATCTATTTCAGTCTTAATGAGTTCAGGCAATGATTGCCTGAGAGCGGTGATCTCACGCTCAAGATTTCTCTCTAGCTTTTGTATTTCTTCTACTTTGGAAGGGCCTCCAAAATCTGGTATCAAACCCATTTTATGTGCAGCTAAACTAGCACCACCAACAAGCAAAGTAGCTCCTACGACATAAACGAGTAACTTTACTTTTGGCTTTGCTGAGCTGCTTTGGCTTTTATTCGCTTTGCCAGCATTTGCGTCTTGAGCTTCGTTATCGCTCATGATGATCGCTCCTTGTTTTTAATTGAATAATGTATTATATAAAAGATCTAAATTAATTCCATAAACGAGTTTTGTTGTCACTCGGGATTGATACATTTTGCCCAATATTCGATTTGCGAATTTCAGAGCTTAGGTCAGTTTCTTCGGAATTAACTTCTGTTAGTCTATTTTGCTCCGCCATCATCTTGAGAAGATCGCTCTGATTCGGAGTTTGAATTTCATCCGTTTCTTGTACTTGATTCTCAAACAATAAGTACATAGTTTGACCTTTCGGTATCTCTACCTGAACAGGTCTTCTCGCATTATCGTATAGGATAGGTAAAAAGCCTTGTGCAGCTTTGGCGATACTATAAACAATTCTGTCTCTCGTATTATCAATCGCACCTGTCGAAGTTGTTGTTTCCCCATTTGATGTTGTCACTGTCGTATCAATGAGTGAATCCAAAAAACCTGTCATAAACAAACCAGCAAACATGCCACCAAACCTCTGGATGTAATGGTGGTCTACTTCACCTTCTATAAGCGCCTTTTCAGTTTCAGCAGATAATACCCAAGCTTTTACAGGGATTTGTTTCCCATCTCTAATAACAGACGTTACAGTTAAGGCAACACCTGGAGCTTGTTCTATAAGCTCCATTTCACCGAACGCAATACTACCTTCTGCTTTTCCGGTTAATAAACGAATTCTGATTGGGCCAGGAATGTCTGAGTCGATAGGCAAGGTGGTACGGGCATAAACCAACTCACCTGCATCAAATACTATAGACTCTTGGTCTACTTCAACTGGTGGCTGTCTATATTTTTCATTAGAGGTTTCTTTTTCATTGTCCGTATACCCAACTGTGTTTTCTTTCTTATAATAATTAGGATGAATCCCCATTTGAGTCTGACCTCCATCAGAACGATACAATGCTGAGGCCACTTCTTGTTCTGCATCACTCGGGTCAAAAACGAACTGTGATGTTTTACTATAAATGTCAGCCTTCTTACTATAAGTGATTTTGTACTTTTCGCCTGTATCTGGTGCGTAAGGGAGACCTGAAAATAATGCTTGTGCACCTTCTGATATCTTTTTTTGTCGCTCAGCTTCTAATTGTATCAACCGCTGTCGCTCAGCATCGGCTTTGTCGTTTCGATTCTTTATTTCTTGAGCCTTTAAACTCATTTTAGTCGTTGCTAGTTCGTTTCGGAGATCTTCTAGCTGGCTTGAAGTTTCTATATCTTGTTTAGGCAACGGTAATTTTACGTCTCTACCTGCACTATTCTCTTCTGTATCTGAATTTGTCTTTTTAGACTCAGCATCTTTGCCAGACTTAACTTCTTGCCCCAGGGGATCAACCTCCTGCGACTTAGGCTTGTCAACTTCGGTTTTTGTATCTGGTCCCGTTGCTGATTCTTGTACGCGAGTTTTACTGATATGGCTCTCGCCATTAGTAGCAGCCTGTTTACGCGCGTTCTTCTCCCTTTCTTCGGTTTCTTTAGCGATAGGTGAATTTTCAGGAACACTGATTGTCCCATCAGTTGAGTTCTTAATCACATCGTCAGTTTTAACGACAGGTCTACCCGCTGTTTTATCACCTTTGCCCGAAAGGTCTTCTGTAACTTGATTGGAAGCCATATAGATTGCGTATCCAATCCCTCCGGCGGCTACTACAAACAAACCTACAACGATTGCTATTTTTTTTAATTTCATCGGTGAGAAGCCTTATAGTTCACTTGTATCCACAAACGCTTTTACTTTCTGTCGACCATCGCTAAACCAATAGAATGAACGGGGGTAAAGCTTGTAAAGGTTGTAATCACCGACACTTCCCTCTCTTACCAAAGAGCTACCTTTGCTTCTTAAAATGGCTGTTGTTCTGATATAAACAAATTCATTATATAAATAGGCTTGGCCATTGATTCCTTGCAATTTAGTTTCTTTGGCACCAGGCACACCTGTTGTCGTACCTGAAAGAAAAGAAAAGAATTCTGGACCAGCTTTATCAAGATCTACACTTGAAGTAGAACGGTATTGTATTGGCTTGGCGTTCGGGCCAATTAGTGGAATGATCACTTGTCTTCGAGAATTGTAGTAATCTGTTTTTTCAGAACTAATCATGAAAGGAATAGTTGTATCTAAACCCTTCAGCTGAAACCAGCCCGAATGAGTTACTCCAGGTAAACGAGCTTCCAAGCTATATGCGTTACCGGGTGTTTTTCCAGCCTCGAAGGCTCCCTGAGCTCCTAGCTTAACATATACAATAGGCCAAGGAGCTCCTGTCTGGTCGAAAAATGAAATAGACCCAGGGAAGCCAGGGTACACCTGCAAAATTAACTCCTGAGGTAGTGAAGGATCGAATTTAATCGTATCAATTAGACTTTCCGGGGGCCTTACTAAAAGTTTATTTTCTGCAATTAGCCTCTGCCTTTCTATTTTACGCATCCTTTCAATAAAAGCAGGGTCGGAGTTCATTTTCTCACTTTTAATGATGTCATTCTTTTTATTCTCAGCCCTCAGTATCTCAAGTCTGTCTCTATTTTGGTAATTACTCTGGAGTTTCGAGTATTCTAGATCTGTTATGTACGTCTGAATTGCATTTTGTTCATACACCTCAAGTTCACGCATGTTAATCAATATATTTTCTATACTTCCATATTTCTTTAACAATGCATCCGCAATTGCAGCATGACTAACTTGGTTAGTTTGATTAGCTTGAGAAAACGCCGACAATGACAACACCACCGCACTTACTGTTAAGCGGAAATAGGCTTTCAGAGAGGAGATGTTTCTTGAGTGCATTGGTAATCCTTGAAGTTTAACAAGCGTAAAGATATTTCATTTGTGTATTAAAAACAACCCTACTCAGACAAACCTAACGATTGTAGTGTTTTCTCTACAATATCACTGACTTCTTCGTCGCCGAGAGGCTCTGATTGGAGTTCTTCTTTAGGATATTCCAATATGTCCTTGACTTGATTGATCGCCGCCTCTGTGGCTCTTTCAGCATTAGGCTCATCTAAACCAGCTAACAAATTTATATCTATAGTAGTACCAGAGATAGTGCCTTTATTGTTCTCCTGAGCGCTTTCAAGAAATGGATCTGATAGGTTAGATGAAACATATCTACTGTTATAAGCGATATCCAACTCGCCGTATGCATCATTGTCAAAATTAGCAAGGTCTACTTCGGAGGTCTCTTCGTTCGTACCTAAATCTTGAGTGGATAAATATGCTGGTGGCGAAACAACTTCTTCGCTAGTACTGTGCTCAAAGGGACCTTCGGCATAGAAGTTGTTGTACTGCATAATTGAATCAAAATCGTGTTCTTCTTCTGGCCAATCCTCATCACTATAGGTGTTTTCAAAGTCATTAAAATCGAGCTCATCATTAAAGGCTGAAACTTCTTCATTATAAGCCTCCATAGAGCCCATAATCTGTACTTCAGCATCTGTTTGTGCAAGACCAACAAGCTCTTCATCGAATACATCTACTGATGATTCTTCAGGTCGTATTTCTTCGACTTCTTCAATGGCGCTCTCCGTTATCAACGTTGCGTCTTCTTTAATTATCCCTAAACCAATAGCCATCATCATTTGTTTAGAGATGTTTTCAGTGAGGTTTAATGCTCTTACTTCAGTTAGATTATTTTTTAGCTCTAAGAACTCCAACATTTCGACATTGCTATCGATATAATCGTTGGCCTGTTGAACATATTCATTGGATTTTACTAACTGCTGCCTCTTAGCCGTTTCTACCTCATCGTCAGAAGGCTCAAGCACCTGAGCAAAATAGTTCAAACGAGAAGTTTCTACATCTGGGAAGTCGAGTTTTAATGCTCGGAATGGGTATACATCACCACCAAAAATGTATAAGCCTTCTCCAGGTTCAGCACTAGCAAGCATCTTAGCGTTTACAGTATCTTTTTCTTCTACTCGGACATCATCGTTATCATGGACCGCCCCAGCCAAATTATTCTCTATTCTATCCTGACGGGAACCAAATACCTTGCCAGTTCGACCAAGCGCCAACTGTAACGATTCACCATGGTCTTCATTTTTAAGAATGAATTTATTGTTTAAGTTGCCCATTAGTGCTTCATATTCATCCCGGCCGCAAACCTTCTGGAACATTCCGGCTGTCTGAGCTCCAAAAAGAACGTGAAAACCATATGAACGAACCAAGGCAACAATCATGTAAAAACCTTTAACCGCATACATTCCGTACTCATCAAAGAAAAGTCGTACAGGATATCTAGCACTGGAAGGTCTATTGTCTACTGTAGTAATTCGAGAACCTTGTAGCTTATAGCCAGCAGCTCTCATTAAAATAGGCCGTAATCCCTGCAATAGAAGCCTACCCAATGCTGCAACGGAATCTGGGTTTTTGGCAATGGAAGGAAGCAGAACTAATAATACTCGCCCCCCTAAGCATACATCCGTCATATTTACTTCCGAAAGTTTTGTCACGAATATATGCCCCATGGTTTCACTCAAGTCAGCCATGGTTTCACTAATCATCATCACACAATATGTGTGCTGTTCATCTGCTTTACTATTAAGATCAAGGTTGTCTATCTGTTCCTCAGTCATATCAAATATGGCATCACTAATAGAAGGCAAGGTTTTTAAATACTGCTGGAGTGGTTGTCGGTACTTTAAAGGCACATCTTTTCGCGCTGCCTTTTTGAGCATAGTTTTAATGACAAGAAAGTTTCGAACCACTTCGATGTTTAAATCTAAGCCTTCCACATCCCTTTCGTAAGCAAGATACTGATATGCTCCCCCAATCATAGTAGAACTACGACCTTCCCAAAAAGAGCTATCCCCTCCATCCGTTTCACGCCCTAACCCCATGGTTATAGTCTTCATCTGGTCAGGGGTTCCCGCATTTAGAATATTCATGTTATTCGAAATGCGATCGTCGTCGTGCATGTTAGTAGTATCTAAGGAGTCCATGGGAGTCAGAAAATTGAGAACCAACAAATCGTGGAGTCTATCTAATCGTTTCAAGATAGCGAAAATTGTCCAAAACAATTTTATATCCGCCTTACCATCAACTATGACTGCTGATGTTCCTCCTGGCTGGAGAAGTGCTTGAAATAGCAATGTCAGTATAAGTACAGTTTTACCCGAGCCCGTACTGCCCATGACGAGTGTATGTCTTGTTTCCATATCCGGGTTGGATACGAGTAACCTACGTAGAAAAAATTCAAACCCGAATATTAATGTACCGTTTCCTCTTTTACGCTGGGGAATAAGATGGCCAGCTTTAACTGCGTCTTTTAACGACTCCTTTTTTGAAATAAACTGCTCCCACTCCGGCGCGTCAAAAGGATATTCATGCTTCTCTCTTGAGTTTGTAAGCTTCAGACAAATTGCAAATGCAAAAATAAAGTCCCCATTTTGAGGGAACATAAACAAAGCAATCCCGCATGCAGCAATTAATAAAGGAAATGACACATTTACTGCTGACTGTATTCGCATCCACATAGTGCGAGAATCACGATGAAAGAGCTCTGGGTTATTCAGTTCAGGGTTTGTGTTTAGAACCGACTGCTTCTTAAAACTGGCCATACTAATCAACTTCCTTGTACTGCTTCATTAACTCAGGAATATCCTCATAAGGGTCATTGAAGACTTTCTCATCCTTTTCTATATCGACACCTAGTGACTTTAGAATCTGTTTTGCCTCATTCTCTCGGCCATCAGCCTTTTTCTCTATCTCGCTGAGATCAAATAATCTACTAAATTCATCCTCATCCATGTTCAGGAGGTCTTCTCCTTTCTTACCTGCTGTTAATATTCTCTCTGCATTAATGTGAAGGTCTTGCACTGCTCCTAGGACACTTGGAATTGTCATTCGAAATCCGGCTTTTCTTTCCATAAGAAAATGCGAGCGAGTACCACTTGCTTCTAAGAAAGGTGTTTCTCTGCCGATAGACTGCAATACCATTCCTAAATTTCGGTCATGCTTAGTTACCCAAGTAAACTCGTTTCCTGCAATACGGTTTACATCTTTAAAGAGAAGCATCAACGCCCAGATTACAGTAGTAGAATAAGCATGCTTCTTTGTTACCATTGCATAGAGGATTTCTTCGAATGTACGGGTTGTCTTTCCATCCATTTTTTCCTTAAGCTGTGTAAGAACCTTTCTTTCAATACCGTTAAATAAAAGTATTGTGTCTTCGATACTGCCAGCGTAAGGGACGCCATCATTCAATAAAGTTGTTGGACGAAAGCCACCTATTATCGCTCCTCCTCTCTTAAACTTATCCGCTTCATTACCCTGTTTATCTACATATTCAATTGGAATGGTTTTCCCATTATCATCAAACAACCGTGCTAGTTTATCTTCCGAATGTAGTTGTTGCGGTAAAGGACAGAGGAGAAGCCTCTCTAAGCTGATAGTCGCTGTTCGAGAGCAAAACTCTATTGTTGAGTCTTTCGGGTTCTCGCAGTAATAGAAGTAACAAATAGGCCTAAAATTGCTAACAAACCCCGTTTCTTTTTGCATTTCTTTGTCACGTTCTATTTCATCTAATGTGACACCCAAAGGAGGATTTGCTGTGAGCATTTCGTAAGGAGATACACCCATAGCGTATCGGTTTTCATAGTCAGAGCGATTTTCGAAATTGTAATCATGTGAATAGTCACAAGGGTTTTCACCCTCTAAACGTTCTTTATATTTAGGAAACATCCAGCCAATGGAATATCCCATCAATTTATCGTAGAAGTTGGGCGGTACTATACGTTTTAAATGAGGATGAACCTTGGAAGCAGCCCGTATCATTGATTCAACGTTGTGTTCTTTTCTGGTTTTAGAGCGTATTGAATATTCTTTACAACCTAAGTAGATCAGAGCTAAAGCGAAGGGCCATTTAAGTATATTTCCGAAAATAGAGTCGTAAGCTCCAATATACTCGGGTGTAATCATCGTATAATGCAATTCTAATATTTGATATAGCCCCTCCTTAAACCCCCATCCTTGAAATCCTGTTAGCCAAGAGGTAGTTACAACCACGAGGTTCTCAAAAGCAAAAAATGTAAACATCTGAGCTATCTTTAGCATTCTCCACACAAAAGCAAGTATGTGGAAAAAGTGCGCGTAAACCCCGTAACCCATACCTATTGCTAATGCTAGAGCTAGGGCGACTGAAGCATTCAACTCTGATTCTTTTTCTGGCGTACGCTGACTCATAACTTAGGAATCCTTAAAAATTATGTTTGTGTCATCAATACGTCGCTCTTTAAGAATCATTTTTAGAGAATCATACTTTCCTTTGGTCAATGGAATGGGTAACACAAGCCGTGCCCTTAGACCTTTTCGATGAAGTATAAAGTTTACGGTTATGACGAAGTAGTAATAGAGGAAGACAACACATCCGAAAGTCGTTAAAACTTTTGCCGAAAAGTTCTTGTCGGAAGCTGTTAACGATTGCATAGCTTGAGTTATTTCGAAGGTTAAGACGATACTGATCACACAAAATATGACCGAAGCTCCGACAATCGCTTGCCCTACTAAATGTGACTTAAGTACTGGATGTATCGTTCTGAACTGTTTCCACATTCCGATATATGTGACGAATAAACTAAGTACCGGAGCAAGAAGAGAAACTCCACCTGAAACAGGCATTAAGAGTAATGAAAGATACTGTAGAAATATTAAAGTTAACATTTTTGCACCGTTGCTTTTAATCCATTTAAGGCATATATTTTTCACATCATAGCAAATTTATCAACGGATGGAATGGTTTTAGCTAAACGAAAACAACCAAATCTAACATCTCGGTCAACCCTCAAAATCAAATCAACCAAACAACCAAACAACCAAAAATATGGCATTGCTTTTCATCCGTAAAAGACATATATTTTTGTGATTATAAAATATGTCATAGGTAGTAGTAGTTTGGAGTCACTGTTAGGAAGCAACGTCATTTTGTTTTCTCAAAAAGAAAAAGAAACTTTATGCATTATCTCGAATGTCGAATATGGACGCCGTGTTGCTGAGTTACAACTATCTTCGGCTGATAGCTACAAACCTGTTTTGAGTATTCTTGTCTCTATTGTCGATAGTAACCATCCAGAGTTGGACACCCTCGATCGCTGCTTCCTTGTTAACTCATCAATCTCTACAGATTCCATTGAATTAACAGAGCTTTTAGAAAAGTTTAAAAGCTCAACCCAGTCATACCAACAAACGATAGAGATTGATGGTGTTGAATTTTCCTATCTGCGCAAGGAAATAGAAAGGTTACAACTAATAGGATAAATGTAATGGAAAACGAAGAGTCTGTTGGCTTTAAATCAGTTACCCAATCTGCCGAGTTAATTATCCATGCAGGGTCTTCTCCCATCCCAGGAGAAGTCAGAAGCCGCCTAGAAAAGATACCAAGTATAAAGCCAAGACCAGCGCGCAGAATAATGGGTGTGAAATTGGCTGAATTGGGTGTCAATAGAAACCCTTATGTTGCAAATAGAGCAACTAAGGCTTTACTTGCACTGACTTCAATTACGTGGGGCCTCACCCTGCTTTTATTGACTGGTTCGCTGGTTAATTTTTACCTGCTTGAAAGAATAAATATCAGCGCTACCTCCCATGACGCAAGGATTGAGCCTACTGGCAAGCCTGTACGCATCGGTAACTTGGATTAGAGGAAGGATATGTTTCGCTCATCCGTAATTAAGAATCATCGAGGGCTCCTATCTGGTTTCGTAGTGCTGGTGGTCATTATCTATTTCTTAGAGTTTGCACTAAACACTCTTACAACAAATAAATCTGGTTACTACAAGATCCCCACTTACAACGATAAGGGCATTACCCGAATAGTTCCTCAGGTCCCATTAAGTGACCGTCTTTTTTCTGACTCTGAAGTTATGGATTTTGTAACTGAAGCTATGTACAACACACTCTCTCTATCTTTCGATAGTTATGAATTGTCTATGACAGAATCAGCATTACTATTCTTTACTACTTCTGGCTGGAAGTCATTCTCAAGCGCAGTTCAAGAAGCAGAAATTTTATCAACCATTTTCTCTAATAAAGAAATTATTGAGTTTTACCCTACCCGAGCGCCTTTTATGGAATACAGTGGCACAGTTGACGGGAAAATTGATGGAAGATTCACAAAAGATGCCTACTGGGTATGGCGAGTTAAAGTTCAGGGCAAGATTATGAAAAAATCTTTGAAGGTTAAAGACGCAACTGAAACTGAGCTCGAGGCTATTCAGAATCAAAGGCACCAGGCCGCTAATGTAACTTTCTGGCTTGATTTACAACGTGTGCCAAAGGGTAAGGGGGCAAGTGCAGTTAAGATCATAAGTTCTTCTAATTGGGATGTTGATTGGTTATGAATATTCCACGACTTATTCGCATACTTAAATTCGACTGGCCATTTGTGCTTGCTATCGTTTTATCTGTTTTAGCTATTTTTAAACTTTCCGAATTCAATGAAGAACTATTAGGGAACCCGGATAGAGTTTTTCTTTATTCTGATGGTAATGGTGGTTACACAAGGGCCTTTGTATCACGTGACCCACGCTATACAGACGAGAAGGTTGTCAGGTTTCTTCGTCGTATGGTGAGCTCATGCTATACCGTCGATTATAAAACCGCTCAACACCTAATGAACGGTGAACGCGATAACGATTATGCCAACTGTATTGAAAAGCACTTTGCGCCAATAGCCGCCACATCACTGTTCAATGTTTATCCTACTGACCCTATGATTGAGGCGATTCTTATGTCAGAAGGTAAGGCTAACGTTGTTGTTCCTTACGATCCTATCGTTACCTTAAAGAACAAACCTGGTAAGCCTTTAGTTTGGGTAGTTGAGGTTCCGATAATGGTAACAGTCCAATCGGTATCAGGAGACCAAACAACCTCATTCATTGCTCACTACACAGTTCTACCTGAACCTAGAGCGGATAACGCAAGTTCATTACTCATCGACAGGGTGGTTTTTAGATGAACGTTAAAGACCTATTCAATTTTATTAGTACAGCTTTGGGGAAGACTCCGTTAACAGGAAGACAAAGTTCGAAGTCTACTGAGGATAGCTTTGTTAAAGGGGATACCTTTAGTTGCCAATCAATACCCTCCAGCGAGGTTAACCGTAACCACGATGCCGTGTTTGAAACAGATAAACGTCATAATTTAATCTATGACAATTTTAAGTCTGTCCAGCGATCTCCATACTACGCTCTGGTTTTATTTTTCTTAGCTATTGTTGCATTTTTATACGCCTTGAACCTGTTCATAGATACCACAAAGATTACTTCAACAAACTACTTTATTGCATCAACGACAAGTGATACTGCTGTATACCCAATACCCACAGATAAGCATATCTTGCCGACTAAGGACCAAGAAAGAAACCCTGGCGAAACTTACTCTGAAGAAGAGTCAGAAGTATTAGTTCGTGAATATCTAGTTGATAGCCTTAAAGACTGTTTTTCAATGAACTACTTAAATGCAGCAACAGTACTGTCTAGGTGCAAGTCCAACCATTTGGACTCTGAAACAGACACCCAAGACATATTTATTGAGCTTCTAAGAGCAAGTAACTATATAAATATAATGAAGAAATACCAGACTTCTGCATTACTCCACGTAGACACAAGCTCTATTAAACTTTTGAACAAAGCAATAGCTCAGCGTGAAGCCGTACCTGGCAGCGGCGTTATGCGTAGCCGCGCTGTCTGGATTTACCAACTTAAGATGCATTATACGATGGAGAAAGTTTCTGTCTCTTCTCCCACCTTGTGGCAAGTTGAGATGATCAGAGAATCTGCTTTCAACAAAGAGTTCCCTGTTTCTATCTTCAAAATACGCGATATCGAGTGAGTGAACATGAAAAGTCAAAATAAAGAGCTTCAAGTTAACCCGAGAAACTTTCAACCGTCTTTGTTGCAAAAAAATTTACATAAATCACGCAAAGGAAAGTCAAAAACTAAAAAAGCGTTGGCAAAAGCTCCAAACTACTATAGAGACCTTTTTCAGCCAATTGAAGGGGTCTTTAGCCGACCTTCATTTGGCGAGTTTCAATTCACTTACTGTGGATACATGATAGCTAACCAGCGTGAGGGTGTTCTCAATATCTATGTACCACAAGAAACAGACTCCCCATTACTAGAGTCACTCGAATCATACGGGTTTTATCTATGTAAAAAGTACCCTATTTCTGTACCCAATAGCTCTAGATCCTCAAGACTTCTTATGAAGCGCTATCTTTCAGAAAAAGTATCAGATCAGCAAGCTGTGGAGACAATAATGCAGTTAAAGATCATGCTAAATGCAGCAATAAAAAAACAACAACAAAGTGAGGATTTAGATATATCGGCAATGCCTAGCCTCAGTCCTACAATATTTAAGTCACTAAAAGATATCGGTATAAATAAGCAATCAGAGTTAAGGAAGGCAGACTTAAATGTTTTGTTCCATAAGATCAAAAGTGGAAACTCGAAGAGCTATAAAGGGGTACGCTTGTTATTTCAGCTACATTGCTTAAGAGAGGATACTCAAGTTCCTTACTTATCTAACGATACCAAACAACGCTTAGTTGATTCTTATAATTTTTTCGCCAAAATTAGAGGATACGCCCCTCTGACTTATATGTTTTACAGCTAGAAAATAACCTTGCATTAGTTTCTTTCGACATGCAATTAAACCATCAGTTACAAGGTAACCAGTCGCTCATTAGGCCTCTATTTATTAGTTAGTTTCAAACAGCAATAGATGTTGAATGTATGTAATTCTCCACAAAACATATGGTGACGTTAGCTAGGTATCGTTCACCATACTACAAGTGCTGATTCCCTCATTAACCCTATATTTTAAATCCTTCGATTCTAGTTTCCTTTACCTCTACTGTTAGCTTGGGGTGTGGTAACTGTCCTCTAGCCAGCATTTGAATAGGATTTCCTGTTCGTTTTGTAGTGGTTTCTTTATTACTTTTTTCATACGCTACTTTGGGTGATATTGAAGACTCCCAGTAAAGAAGGTCTACTGGAAGAGCGCATAGAAATTGTAGAGGTTTCCGTGTCTTGAACTCACCGTGAACTAAGCGCCTTTGTGCATATGAGTAAATTAGATCCTTTTCTGCACGAGTGGTGGCCACATAGAATAGCCTAAGCTCTTCATGAACATTGTCTTTCTCATTACCTTTGAAGTGTGCTTCTTCTTCGCAGCCAATGACATATACACGCTTAAACTCTAAGCCCTTACTAGCGTGTTCTGTCATTAACTGAACCGCACTAGCCCCTTGCTCACCAGAATCCACCAGCATGTTAAGTTCTTTGATACAATCATGTAAGTGTCCATGAACCTCAGTGAAAGCAAAAAGGCGCTTTGTTAAGGTAATGACGTTTTGCTCTCTTTTATTAACTTCTGAGATTACTTCTGCTGTCATCTCTTGAGTTTTATACTTCTTCTTAGCGTTATCTATAATTTTGGGTTTGAACAGCTCGACCCAGATTTGATGCAAACCTTCCTCTAAGCCAGAAAGTACTTCTCCCCACTTATTTCTCAGTTCAGAATCACTAAGTTCATAGTTATTTATTTTTGCTAAGTCAGTGATTGAACCGCATTCGAACAATGCTTCTTTGATAATTGAGTGGCACTCCAACAAAGAGGCAAATCCAAGCTTTCTATCTTGAGATTTTACAGTTCCATACGTGGTCATGTACTTACAGTATTCAATAACTGTTAGGTTTTTATCAATGAGCTTTTGGCGCATAGTTACGCCCTTAGTTTTAAGGCTTGCTGCATCAATGACACGTGAAGCAGCCATAACATCCTTCTCATTAGCACAGAAACGTAGGAATGCACTCCAGTCCTTTACTTCTTTACTATCAAAGAAATCCTTGTCGCCAACAACTCGGTATTCTACCCCATGCTCAATAAGTTGAGCTTCAATTGGGTCTTTGATTACTTTTGAACGATACAGAATGGCAATTTCTTCTGGTTTTAATTCACCAGATTCGATAGCCTGTTTAATCTCATTGGCTGTCGTAATTGCCTCATCCTTGTCATTGGCAAATTGTCGGGCAATTGGCTTATCACCCTGAATATTTGCCATTGCTATCATATGTCCGTCTGTAACCTTTTGGTCTTCATGCATTAAGTCAGCAATAGCATTGGCCACATTTACAACTTGTTCAGTTGATCGAAAGTTCTCTCCCATCTGAACAATCTTCATGTCTCCGAATTCTTTTTGAGCATTTAGTAACTGACCGACATCTGCAGCCCTGAAAGCATAAATACTTTGTTTTTCATCACCAACCATAGTTAGGTTATTGCCTTGACCAACAATAAGTTTTAACAATAAGCCTTGGACTGGGTTAGCATCCTGATGCTCATCGGCAAGTACTGCTTTAAACTGGTTTTGCAACCAGGTTCTAAAACCTACATCATGTGTGAGAATTTTTACCGCATGGACGAGAATGTGGTCGTAATCAATAGCATTCAGCTCAATCATTCGTCTGTAGTAGACCTTCCAGATACAAACGCAATGGCTTAACAAGGCTTTCTCATCAAAAGTCAGATTTGGGTTGGTTTTGGACTGGTGCTCGAACTCAGACTTAGGACCACGACCATAGGACAAGGATAGCCCCATGAAGTTTTGAACATACTTTGCACCACCGTGCTCTTTTAAGAACTCATAGTCTGAGTTCGATAATGTTTTCTTAGCTGACTCATTTATTAGTGTAAGGGACTCAGTTTCATCCAAGATAACTAAGTCACTCGATGTATAACCGCACTTTACAAAATATGGGTGTTGCTTTTTGATGGCAGGTTTTATGACTTGGTTTAGTGCAAAGGAGTGCCAGTTACAGATAACAGCTTGATAAGCTTTGATACCTATACGTAAGTAAAGACGCTCTAACATTTCCGCAGCAGCTTTCTTGGTAAAGGTTATGGCACAAAGTCGACAGGGTTCCAAGCCTGACTCAATGAATGTCGCGGCCTTCTCCACAATAACGCGAGTCTTACCACTACCTGCCCCCGCATTAATCATGCAAGGTACTCCAGTCGTGTTGACTCCTTCATACTGACTCGCGGTTAATTTCATTCTCATCCCTCCCATTTAAGTGTTTATATATGGTATTTTAATTCAACCTCAAAGTCAACTTTAGTCTATTGTTTTTTGTTGCTAAATGATATATTTCATTTAACGGAGGATTGCGTCTATGTTTGAATTTTTGGGTGTAACAGCAGCTGACGGTCTTGAGCAACTTAAAGAACCGGAAAGGTCTTATTACGAATATGTAATAGAGCATGGCGACACGGGGCTGTACAAAGCCATGCCGTGGAAAAGTAAACGAGATTTACTTCTTACTTACAAAGGT
This sequence comes from Vibrio sp. Vb2880, assembly GCF_033337975.1. Lineage (NCBI taxonomy): Bacteria > Pseudomonadati > Pseudomonadota > Gammaproteobacteria > Vibrionales > Vibrionaceae > Vibrio > Vibrio sp. Vb2880. The sequence goes on along the minus strand of NZ_JAWORT010000015.1, from coordinate 126,650 downwards.
GAGATTGAAGAGTGTACTTTAATCTCTAGCAAGCTAAACAATATACATCCTAAATACATACGTACAATCATGAGAAGCGAGAATGGTTGGCCAGGAGCTGACCAGAAAGCCAAGAACGGTTCTGGTGATTTAGGAATAATACAAGTTAACCCTAAGGTTTGGGATCAAGAGTTTCGTAAGCTTGGTGTGACTATAAACTGGGAAGACGTCAGAGATGATGTATGTGCAAATCTATTTATTGGTGGTGTCATTCTGGCCAGAAGATTAAACGCAACGAATGACATTTTTAAAGGCCTCGCTAACTACCATCGATATGCAACTTCAGACAATAAATATTTTCATTACTCGTACCGCCTGAAAGCAATGAAGCACTTTGCTGATATTGAATCTGAGTATGGTCGTTGGATTTCTCACCGAATACACGCAGTCAATAAACTAGGAGAATAGCCATGTGGGTCGCTATTGCAGAGAAGTCTTCTCAAGCTGAAAAGATCGCATCAGCTTTGAATCTTAGAAAGCAAGGTGGATTATATTCAGGCTTCTACAAAGGGCAAGAACTGATCCTTTGGTATGCCGCAGGTCACTTCCTCGAACTGTCTCCCCCTACAGAGCAAATACAGAACTTCAGTTGGAACGATCCACGTACTCACGAACGCATCCCTCGCAAGGTTCCTTATAAAGTTTGTCCGGACATACCAGCTCGTGACGGATACCCGGCAAGAAAACCAGGAGAGCGAATCCAATTACTTAAACAGTATGTCGACAAAGCGACTTTAGTCATTGGTGCTACAGACCCAGACCGAGAAGGTGAAGTCATATACCGTAGCATTTTAGATTTCCTTAAATACGATGGCCCATTAAAACGAGTTTGGTTAACAAAGGGGTTATCCAAGGATGCAATACAAACCTCTTTCGATGAAATGGTCGATGCATCTCAATACTACGGCGAATATTTAGCTGGGTCTAGTCGTCGTATGGCAGATTACGCAGCCATGGTTCTAACTGCCACCTACACTTATTACTCAAGAAGGGGAATGCTTGGAAAGTACCTAGGCTCAGGGGATAAGAAAAGCTCAACGACATCTGTTGGTCGAGTTCAGTCGACTGTTGTAGGTTTTACTTACCATCGTCATCAAGAAAGAGCAAACTTTAAATCTGTAACTCACTTTCGTCCGGTACCGCTGATCAGGTGTAACGGCGCTGTAAGTTTTGAAGGCCGATACCTTCCAGAGATAAAAGACTCCGACTATGACTCCCCTATCCCTGGCGTAAAGTGGGATGAAAAAAATCTAGCATCCAAAATATCGCCTGATATGTCTGAGGAAGAAGTCGAGGAGTTAACCATAAACAATAGACCTAAACCTCTTTATATCGACAAATCTATTATGATGGATTTTACGGAAAGGCTTAAGCAAGCGTGCATATTGGATTTAGATATAAATGAAAGTATGGCGACTTCTGCCCCACCAAAGCCTTTATCACTGACCAAACTACAGAGTCTGATTAGCAACGCTAGTGCCACTGATGTCCTCAATGCAGCACAACGCCTATACGATTCTGGTTTTATCACTTACCCAAGAGGTGAAGAACAAGAGATTTCTGACAAAGATTACAACCCTAGGGATATTGCGGACAAATGTACTCAACTAGCAAAATGGGACCAATTTGGCCAAGCCGCCCTTAAAATCGCTGCCATTCAAACGGGACAAGACGATACCTGCGCAAGTTTCAAACCAAGCTGCTATACGCCAGGAGATAAAATACACGATGCTCTAGCTCCTGTTGTTATACCTAAACCAGGAGAGCTACAGGGGCTAGATCTTCAGGTCTTTGAAGAAATTACGTCGCATTACTTGCAAGCACATTTACCTCCATCAAAATATTTAGTTCAAGAAGGGGTTTTAAAATTCGATACCCATGGGCTTTTTGGAGAACCGGTATCTAGTTTCAAGATCACAAAGCGATCTTGTATAGAAACTGGGTGGGAACATTACTTTAAAGGTAAAGAGACCGTCCAAACTATCAGCTTAAACGATTTAGACAAAAGCAATGTTTCAATTCCAGATGTTGAGCTAAAGGAGTCTACTACAACTAAGCCCCCTCTCTTCACTGAGGCCTCACTACTTTTTGCGATGTACCATGCGGCAAAATTCGAGCCTAATCCTATTCTTAGGAATTCACTCAAAGAATCAAAAGGCATTGGGACACCAGCTACTAGGCCAACTCAAATCGCAACTATCTTAATGCGTGAGTTCGTAGCGTATACTAGCAAGGGTAAAAACCCTTCGATTGATATCACCCCAAAAGGGATTGAATTGTATAAGGCACTACCTGATTCATATAAAAGCCCTGGTACTACTGCCAAATGGGAACTCAAACTTTCTGACATGAGTAAACTCCCTCAACGAGAAGCAGAAGCAGCGTCTCTGGAATTTATAAACACTCAAATTGAAAATACTGAAAAGCTAATAGGTTTCCTGAATAAAAACCTGTTTGATAAAACACCAAGAGACGGTGTGAATCCTAACATGCCACTTTCAAACCAAACCAAAGATAAACTTCAGAAGCGTTGTAAAGGGCTCGGACTACCAATGCCCAGACAGGCCTTAGCAAGTGAGGCTAAAGCGAGGCAATGGCTACGAGAGCACCCTTGGTTGGTAACTGACGCTATGCGAAGAAAGATTTCACAAATATGCTCTTTCAAAAAGATCCAGCCGCCAGCGCTTAAAATGACTGACTTTGGTAAAGCTCTAGAATTTATAAAAGTTCACGAAGATGATGTCCCAAGTACTCCATCTAAAAAGTTTCTTGATTACGCAAAACAGTTGGAATCGAAGACTGGCCTGAAAATTCCTTCTCAAGCGATTAGTAACGCCAAATTACTATCTAAATATGTAGAAGAGGCAAAACGTATTAAGAAACCAAGTAAAAAGACTATTGCTGCTATTAACGAGCTGGCTAAAAAGCTAAACGTTAGGGTTCCTGCTAGTGAATTAGAAAATGACGAAAGAGCAAAAAACATACTTAGCCGTATGAAAGCAATGATTGCTACAGCATCAAAATAAGGGGTTCAAGTAGATATGATGAATGATATTCTCAAAAGGTATAATATTCTCGAAAAGTATAAACAGGCGTTCCTAACTTCTGACTTTTATAATGACCAAAAAGTTTTAGCACCGGATGATTTAGTCCCGATGATAAGAGGGTTTCTCCATGCTAATGGGGAAGATTTATTAGTGGACAATCACACTAATATCTCTGCGTTCGCCAAGTCAGTCTTTGCGGAGACCAACCAGGAAAAGTTCGAAAGCTTCTTAACCGAACTAAAGTTACTTGTAGACGAGCTTAATTTAGACTTTAGAGGTTCTGCCGACATACCTAACTATGACAATCTCTCTATTACGCTTAGCTTCGACACAGCAAGCGAAGACCAGATTGATAGATTGATCCGTTTCGTCAGAAATAACCTCACGAATAATTTCCGAGCATCAGGCCAATACCCTTTAGCTGTATGGAAAGCTTTCATTATCTCCTCAGATTGCTGGTCGGTAGAGTTCCGATTCTCACCGAGATGGGAATTTAAAGAAGATATCCAAGGATAGAAGATTTAGAGTTAATGGTGTTAAATGCTGGAGGACATTATCAGTATTGGCAAATCAACTAACTAGGAAGATCTATGCACAAGGTGACTACGATATTAAAAACAAACATTGGGAACGTGGAAGGTTACTTAGATGAGAGCGGTAGCCTGTTTATTCTGAACCCGCCTAAGATTGAAAATCGCAAGCTTGCTCACTTCCTCCCAACACCTTCACAACGTTCAAAAGATGATGTGGAACAAAACCCGAATAACTACCTAAAGGTCGAGGAACCGAGTGAGTTCGAAGGGGTTTGGGAAGTGAGTGGACCAAATGTAGGAAAAGGGGATGCGTTCACACCTTATCCTTTTATGTTTAAGAGAGTAAGCCCCCCATCTGAAGGTAGTTAATACGGCACAACTATATTTTGGGTGGTTTCTTAATTGTCAAGATAAATATTTTTAGGTGCGGTTATTTCTAAATCGAATTAACAAACCGTAATTTGGACTTATAGACAGGGTCTTATTCAGTTAGTTAGTGTTCACTGACTGATATTTTGAATTTTGCTATTTATCCACAAATGATCCTCGAACTGCACCTTGATAAACTTTTTTTATCGCACTATCTTGATACCCGTGAGCTCAAGTAGTTCAGTGCATGGAAGCAAATAGTAGCTGTGCTTAGTTTCTTTCGTGATATTAAACTGGAGCTCAAAATCACTTAAACCCCACCATAGGCAGGGTTTAAGAGAGAAGCCAAATCGAGTAGCTGCAACTACTCATTATGGCTGCTGGGTATCATTCTCGACACCTGACACACGAGACTATAGATCACCAGTAGCCTATTTGGCAATTTTCTTGTTCAATAGTTAATGGTGATTAATATGTACCCACAAAGGTTTATCTATCTGATTATGAGAGTATGGAAAGCAATGGTCTCGGTATTCAAACTCAATCCACACATATGTATCAAAGGGTTAATGTATCTAGTCGAGTTTTTTAGAGACTAATCCATTTGTATGTACACACTTCTTAAGGTGTGTACATTATTTAGACAAAAATGTTAAGTCCGTGTGCTCTAACTTCTTATACACATTTGGGTATTGGGCTCGAGAAATCTTTAAGTTTAAAAGACCTTGGGCTATTTCATCACTTTTAAATTCGGAGAGGTCAAGTTTACTTTGCAAATATCTACCATAATCAAACATTCTATTTACCTTAGCTTGTAATACTCCCAGCTCAACTAGTTGATATTCCGCATCTTCTCTCCAACTAGGCCTACGGCTCGACTGCTTATTCTCATATTCATTTTCTACTCTAGCGGATAAGTACTGAGTCTTACTTAGTATTTTTGCCATTACCAGAACAACATCTATGTCTGCGTTTTCCATGCATTTTGTGAATATGGCTGTTGTATTGGCCAAATCTAGTTTCGGTGGTACAGGCTTCTTACCTGTTCTTTTCGGCATACCTTTCCAAAATTCAATTGATTCGGTGTAGAAGCTAGCCATCTCAGTTGTGTATTTAGTTAAGTCAGACAGAGTTTGAGGTAACAATGCTCTTGCTGCTAAAAGTTGGCTCTCTCGATTCTGTTCTTCGTGATATTTAGCTGCATAAACCGCCAATAAGCTTGCTGTAAAAGCAATCATTGCTGCATTCAGAGTTTGCCAATGAGACCAAACTTCTTGGACATATGACCAATTTCCACCACCATCAAACCATGGCTTTAATATCATCATCACGAAATACACCCCGATCAAAATACAACCAAAGGTAGAAAAGTATACTCTTACAAAAGTATCCAAGAGAGTTTTGGGAGACCCCATTCTTTTCTGTATTGAGCTAAGAAATTCAGTACTGATACCGATAACTTTGCGAAGATAATTGGCCCCATCACGAAGCTTCTCTACCCCAGATAGTTCTTTATCCATGTTGTACCACTCCTAGTAAACAATTTTTTAAAGCTTAAGGTTACCAAATTGTACTCGTTTCTATGCATAATGAGCGCGATACTCAACCACAGTCAACTAAGAGGTTCATAGTTTCGTGTCTATGCTCTAGATAGCCGATTAGGTTGAGGAGCTCTCGGAAGGAATTAGACCAAGCGTAAGTAGTAAGCTTACGCTTGTTAGAAGAGTTCTTAGTGAGGATTAGAGACGTTCTTGGTCAATGAGTTGCTCTAACGTATTTCAAATGTATTCCCGTAGGAGTGATATTGGTTAAATCTCGACTGTATACATACCCATACTTTTGTAAGAGGTCAATTGAGTGATACGTCCAGCCAGCGGCAAAGGCTACACCAGCCAAGGCAAAATAAACACAGATTTTATTAGCTAGCTGCATTGCGCTTTGAGAGTAAACTTCATTAATTTTTTTTCCGCACAACATAGCTTTTGGGGCCATAAAAAAAATACAACCTAACGCCCCTAATAATCCAATCGGCACCCACAGAGTTAGAACGGATAGCTGAACAGTGTCAGCTTTATTCAATAGTTCAAGATAGTCTCTATAGACTACATAAGATGGATAGCCCCAACAAATTATCCCAAACAAAAGAACAAAGATACCAGCCAAACGTAATCTTGTTTTATGTGACATTCTCAAGCATCCTTACGACTTGATTAGAAACTTTGTATTCACCCCAAACAACCTCAATTAAGACATATGTTGCTGTAACAAATAGCGCACCAACCATTACGGGAGCTCCCAGAGCTGCCGTAGCAAATAACAGAACTTCACCAGCTGCTGTTTGCAACATGAATTTGAACATATCGGCACCTACATTGCCAAACCAATCCACTAAGTGATAGTCGTCTTTAAAAACTAAGTCGCTGGTGGCTAGACTAGCGGACACCACAAAGGTTAAGGCACCCGCACCCTTGAAGTTTGCAGTTCTAGATTGAGGACTAAAGCCTGCTTGCACCGACTTAAATGAATTTAGAGGGTACTTCTTACCATTCATATTAAGCCGAGTACCATTGACAAACGCATGCCGTAGCACTTTGCCATTCTCGTTTGTCCCTGAAAATGCGACAAATAATTTACCTCGACTTTCTACCAAATCAGCTTTAACGCCTAGATCGCCAAACTGTTTAGCAATTGATATCGCATTAAACATAGGCTCTGTGTGATTGAACCAAGACTTAGCGGTGTTAATGCTCAAGGCGATAGCAGCGACATCCTTACCAGACTCCAGCCAAACGTTATGTAATATTTTATGTGCATCCTCTAAATCTGTAATTAACACATGCTGGTGGTTTTTAGCCATTTCATCCCCAAGTGAACACTGTAATCCTATTGAGTCACTGAGAAGCTGAGGAGCATTCAATCCTAGAGAAGTAGGTCCTAACCCTGCTTTTTCTCTATCTCTAAGAACCCTCTCACGATTTTCTGCCCATCTTTTTTCATCGCTTGCTGAAGGAGTTAATTCAGCTCTACGCTCTCGTTGCTGACGAGCGAAGAGCTCTTTTGTGGTTTCTCGTCTTTCTTCTGGGGTAACAGGGGCAGATTCATATCTCATAGGATCATACTTACACTATAAAAATATGATTATATCAATATTTTCAATACGTTATCATTATCAACAATGCCGATTTACGCTTTAACTGCCAGAAAAGCCATTATGGCTAGTTAAATGTTCACATTGAAACCTAAATCACATCAACTTGAACTCTAGTAGAAAGCTTTTAAAGAATAGTTCCCAAATTGGTATGTAATTTATGATATCGATACTATTCATCTCAGACCACTGAGTTGCTTTAATGTGTATGGTAACCGATCGCTGATGGATAGTAGTCCTTCCATAATGGCACATTCTCGTGTTGAACAACTTTCCTATAGTGGAATACCTTACCCTGCTCGTTGCACCAATTTTTTAGATACATCTCAGGTAAAAAGTGATTGTCTTTTTTTACGCTCAATGAAGCCTCCATTTTCTCTTTTAACGCTGCATTATGGTGCTACAAAACCTTACCATACCACCGGGCTTATACCTTACTACTCGAATCTATAGTGCAATTACAGTGTCTCTCCTTGCTCATGAATCGTATACTCAAAAACCTATGGTTCACAGATGTGCACCAGGCCATCTAACCATCCCAATAGCTCATGCTCTTCCTTACATTGCACCAGTACATAGCTGGATATATAATTACTGTATATACATACAGCAGTCAGACGTGTTTTTAAAATGGGTGTTTTACAAATATTTGATCAGTCAATAAATTGCGGCATAACAGGCTTTGAAGACCCAACAAGCGGGAGTGTCCGTAAATCCCTGTCATTGTCAAAACAGCTAGTTCATCATCCTAGCGCAACCAAATTAACTGTTGCTCATCAAGATGTACCTTACTTCGGTATTTCAGATGGCGATTACCTGCTTGTTGACTCAAGCCTACAACCTGAAGCAAACGACTGTATTTTGGTTGAATACCTTGGCGAAAACGCTCTTGTGTCATTTCAAGAGATACAAAAGCAAGAAGATATTGTAGTTCAAGGCGTTGTATCTGCTCGTTTTCATTGGTACAGAAAAGGCCATTCGATACCTATACATAACTCATTGAAAGAGTTCGACCTTCATGAGTTATTAATACCTCCTGAGCAACAACATACATGTGTATTGATGCGTGCAAACGGTAAGTCTATGTTACCAATCATTGATAACGGAGATTTGCTACTCCTTAACCGCAGCCTCTCATTTAAAGAAGATCATCCCGTTATCATGGCTTTAAATGGTGAATTGGTATGTAAGAGGTTGAACAAAAGACTGAAAAAAGCATACAGCGACAACCCAAAGTTCAGATCTGTTTATCTATCATCAAGTGACGAAATTCGCATTTACGGCTGTGTCTCTATGGCTATCCGAATTTACCGGAGAGAACTTCGTGGCCGTTAAATCATTCGCACTAATAGACGGAACGGGATTTTATGCGCACAGTAGTGCTCAATTTCATCCTGGTTTAAAAGGGAAACCAGTACTCGTGTCAGCAGGCCAAGGTATTAGTATTGCCGGAGCAAATATAAAGGAATTTGGGATACCCAAGTTCTCTCCTATTTGGGAAATCGACTCTAAAGTTGCCATGCATCATGGCGCAATATTTAAGTGTAATTTTAATACCTTAGGGCAGATATCTAGGAACTTTAAGCAATCACTTATAGATGTTTCCGAGGGGCTACCCATTTTTCATTACAGCGTCGATGAATCTTGGGTGGAGACTACGGAGCTACTGAAGAATGGCATTGACCTGGAAAGCGAAGCTTGGCGTTGGCGTGAACACATTTGGAAAACAACGGGGGTTCCTACAGGAGTCGGGATTGGTCCTAGTTTAACTCTTTCAAAACTGGCTTCGTTTGCAGCCAAAAAACTTCAGGGTAGTAACGGTGTATTTGTCATTAGTAAAGACAATTTGATTCAGACATTAGAAAAGGTACCTGTTTCAGAGGTTTGGAACGTAGGCAGGAAGCTATCTAAACACTTTTCTCATATGGGCATTTATAGCGCGTTAGATTTAGCTCGCCAAGATCCTAAAAAAATGCAAAAAGCCTTTTCGATTTCCGTCGCCAACACGGTCCATGAGTTAAATGGCACACCTGTCTACAATTGGAACGACACACGACCTAAGAAGCAACAAATTTGGTCCACCAGCTCATACCGGGACCGCTTACAATCAAGGGAGTCCATAATGTCGGAATTATCTCTTCACCTTGCAGAAGCATTTTTTAAGTTACGAGCGCAAAAATCAGAAGCCCTGGCTATAACAGCATTTGTGTCCACATCCATACATGACGATCCTCAGGAGCAGTTTAAGGCTAGCCGGAGCATACACTTAAGTTACGGTGTATGCGATACCTCTGTAGGTCTAAAGACGTTGAGAGCTATTCAGGGTGACCTTATTCCTACTCAACCGACAAAAACGCGCATTTATAAAGTTGGAGTTGGCCTTACTAGTTTAATCGACGCAGAGCACAAGCAAGCAGATCTATTTGAACATGATGTTAATAACCATAAATTAAGCAAAGCAATCGACTGCATTAATACGCGCTTTGGGAAAGGAACAATAGAATTTGGAGCACGTACAAAGCGGTACTCAGAGCGACCAGGGAATGTAAAGTTGCTAGAGCTGGAGAATTATTTCAGCGATTTTAATGAGCTACTTGAGGTTAAGTGTATCTGAATGTATTGGGTTGTGTGAATTAGTGAGAATGCAATCTGTCAGTTTGGTCTCCTGAGGGTGATAAAATCTGACAGGTTGTTCTATATTGCTTCTGCCCTATTACGAGTTTAAGCATTAAGGTAACGCTTTTTCTGCTTTTCAATCATTTCTTTATACAGTTTAAATCCGCGACGAATGCTCTCATCGGAAAAGCCAATGCCATACCCTAGGTCAGAAAGTTCAGCAGCGAGGTTTTGTTCCAACTCCGTGTAGGTTAGTTTTTTAGGGTTGATTGAACGGTCTTGGTGTAAAATCATTCCACAAAGGTAGTTTTTAATCTTACTGCGTGGAGGAGAATTAAGGTTGTTGGACTGATACAAACTTATTGTTTCATCTATTTTCCTGCCCCCGATAGATTCTAGCAGCTTGTTTAGATTAATAATCTCTTCTATTGAAGTAGCGCATTGTATTTCAGCTCGGATATTATTTGCTTGAGAGGCATATAGGGATTGTTTAAACCATGCCGTTACCCACTTTATCTCATTGTCGGAAAGAGGCCTAGAAACATCAACACTCATATTGACCCAATCAATAAGTTCCACTTTGTCTGATGAACCGCAAAACTCAAGAGCCATCCAAGCAGAGAGGTGCTCTTCTTCAACTGTAAATTGTCTTTCCTCATTTGCTAACGTCCGAGATAAAGCTTCCTTTGGAACCAGTTTTTTTCTGGTAGAGTTATCCAAACCAAAAGACTCACGATAGAACTGATGAAGCGTATATGGCGCACTGTAAAAACAAAGCCCTTCACTCTTTTTCTCAAAAGGGAGGTGGAAGTAGTGCAAGGCTTCTCTATAATCATAAATACTAAAGAAAAGTGTTGGCGAATACCTGTGATAAAAGGTGTTTTTATATTCTCGAATAGGAGACAATGCGGTGACAAATTGCTCATCAATCATCTGAGCAATGCTAACCAAATCAGGTGATATTGTTTGCAGCTCTTGCTCTAAATTCTCACCCTCCCAATTCTCAGCCTCTAATGCCCTTTCTACTTCATGCTGTAAACACAGAGTGATATCTTTAACCCAAAATCGATCGGAATGGTTTAGATCAAAATAATAGTCGCTAAACACAAATGCATGAAAAGGACCATCGATGATCTTGTCTGGTTCTATGTCACTTACTGAGAATGCAGTTTCAAGCTCAACCCTTTCTAAACATGTTTTAGATGCATCCAGAAGAAGACCGTATGCTTGTTTATAAATTGCTACATCTTCAGGATAAAGCTCGCATATTGCTTCTCTGTAAGCCTCTTGGCAAATAAAGTCACAACAACTGCTTTCTGAACTTCTTTTAAATCCGGCAATTAGCTCTCTAGACACAACCTACACTTCCAACAAAAAAACAAGTTCAAACCTAATCTAATTTACCTTTTTTTTCAATGACTCCTATCGAGTTACTGATCCGTTAGGTTATGACTTTTCTAACACCAAACTGGAAATTAATTCTTTATATTCAATATGTTCTGTTTAATGGAATCTATGTATATCACAGACACATTTCACACCCATAATCTCAACGAATTGTCAAGGTCAAGAATTAATGCGTTTGTGCTACTGTCCACGGCTTTTCCATAAGATAAATTGGTTTCATTCATTCAAGGTAAATCATTGCAATTTAAGGAGAACTAATGAAATCAAATGTGCTCCCCTTTAAGGGAAAGCGAACGTCTAAACTTGAGACAGGTCAAGAACCACAAGTTACTGTACAAGAGCTCGCGCCCAGAGAGTTGTTTGATATGGCTTTTGGCGATGAGCAAGGGCGAACAAGGCTAAGAGAAATGAAGCGGAGGGAATATGGGTTTAGTAAATAATCAAAGTACTGAGTATGAGAAGTACATCGACGAACAAGAAAAGCTAGTCGGTTTAATCAGAGTGACTGGGGCAAGGATGTACGGCTATGGGTATGACGATGCTGTAGAAGACTGCCAAGACAGAATCAACATGCTTGAAAATGAACGTGAGTTGTTGGAAATCACGGTACATGAACAAGAGGAAAAGTTAAGACAAGTAGGCTCTCATTTAGGTGCCGGGCTCAGTAAGCTTAGGTAATCAGGTCTAACGCTGAACGCACCCCAAAAGCTATGCCATCCAGTCCATATTATTTTTTAGTCAGTTGGTCATTAAGTGAGAAGACCAACTGACTAATTTGGAAAAGTTCGAATTACACTTTGCGAGTCTACTTAACTAATTGAGGGAATTTCAATCATTATGCTCTTGTTATAGCAATCACCTAAGATAAAAAAACCAAGTAATAAATCAGCACTTACTGCCTACCAGTGCTCTCTTTATAGTCTGGGAACCTTTCCTGATATTGTTTTGCAATAGAATGATAGCTATCTTTTTCTGTGACAGCCCGGCCCCCTTCTAAAAACAAAATATGCCTCACAGGTATACGTTCACTGAGTAATTCTTCTAGTTTACTAACATCGAAACTTTTGCCCAATTTGCATTTGCAAACCGTATTTACTAGGCCCCCCATTGTGGATACCTTTTGCCACTCACGAGCAAGGGTATCAATATCATTATCAGTCCAAACTTTCGGATTAGGAGGTGTACCATTATGGTAGAATGCAAGATGATGGAGAATACAGGTAGACCCCTTAGGATTTCGGTCACCTATAGGTGTACCATTTGGTTTGCTGGAATAAAACTGCTCCCATACAACAAATCCTTGTTTGTTAGGTGCTACCTGACGGGCTATCTGAGATGAAAAGTGAGAGATAGGTGGTTGATAATTAGGTTTCAGATAGTCCCAATTTGGCCGATCACTTTTTGCTTCAAACAAACATAGTTTCCCGACTCCCTTGTCATAATCAATCAATAAAACACAAGCATCAACGCCCCATGCTTGCTCTTCATTTGATTTCAACTTCTGTGAAAATGCAGCTGATTTTAACGGTAGCCTAGCATTAATCCTATTACGAATTTCTGCAGTTAGGACAGATGTATATTCATTTTCACTAGAAATGATACCTATACTAAAATCGGTTCGAAGATCAACATCAACCTGATTGATCAACTTTTCTATCAACTCTCTCGTTTCTCTGTCAAATAGTGCCATTTACTTACTTCTCCTAATTTACTCATCTCGATAGAATTATGATTGGCGTCTCTTTTTAAAACGGCCTGAGCTACTTCTTTTGTTCTTTTGAAACTCTCTTGCCAGTTCAAAAATGTTTTGTGAGCAACGTTGTACAGAATGAAACGGATGGGATTCTACGAATCGTAACTTGGCTCTTGTGATGGCGACATACATTAGATTCAACTCATCTCGAATTTCGTCTTCTGTACGCTCGATTAATTTCAATTGGTCACAAAAATCATCCCCTAGCACCACCTGGTCAAACTCTAGGCCTTTCGTTCTGTGGCAAGTTCCTACGACAACTTCAGCAGCCTCAATATTATCCACTTTAGAACGCTTCAAGTTCTCATAAATATCAAACAAACCAGTATCATATTTAGAGACAAGTCTGAGGATTCTAGCCATATCGATGTTTTTCGTTTTTTTTGCAACTTCTACGAAATCTTCGAATGTAGTAAAATCACGCTTAAAGTCACGTGAGCGTATTTTATCGTACTGCTCTAGCTTCAAGTAGAGTAAATCAAAGAGCTCGTTAAATGGATAGTTATTAAAACCTCCAGTCCAGTAAATGCTCTTGCCACGTTCGTCAGCTTCTATCGCGACTTCAATCGTTAATACGATCGTACGGTTGATATAGGCTATCTGGAGATTTTCATCTAAATCGTTTTCTGAAGTTAAAACAGACTCGATAATGCCATTATCGGTCCCCTTAAGCCGTTCATGAACACCAAGTTGGTTCAGAAAGGCATTGGCATATGTAGCAACCTGTTCATTGAAGCGAAATGACTGGGTTAATGAGAAAACTTCGGCTCCACTATTTTCTTGAACTTTCAGTGCATCTTCGGCACCGCGATAACGATAAATTTGTTGCGACTCATCGCCACATACATAGACTCTCATATTAGTTTGAGCTTTCATAAAAGCTCTCACTGCAGGGTTAAGGTCTTGCCCCTCATCTACAAGTAGCACATCAAAATGCTCGCTCAAATCTACTTGGGCAATAGAGAAACCTTTTAGGTAACCATCGTGCGTCATGGGAACCGGACTTTCCAATAACTGCATTTCATTCCAGATTTGCTTGGCACTAGAAACTAGCTGCTCTTGAATATCCAATGATTTTTTATTTTTGGGGTTGTATGGAGCGTGTTTTTTTTCTATTTCTTGGTCTTCACTACAAAAATAGTTTTCTAAAGTAACCATAGTCCCGTTTGCGATGGACCAGTCGCACCTGAGGTGCTTTCTAATCAGCCCCATGCTGAGGTTTTCTGCAAACTTGTGGCGGTAGTATTTTCCTACGAATTGATATGCTAACTGATGGCCAGTGAGTGATAGACAATTGGGAGGTAAATTAGCGGCATCTGCGATCGGACGATTATAAGTAATATAGAGCATTCTTAGCTCTGGATATGCATTCGCGAACAATCTAAATAATGTAGTTTTACCAGTTCCTGCAAGCGCTTTGATCACAGCAAGCCTAACAGGTTTGTATATGACGTTTTGTTGTTCTAACGTTGGTTTCATTCTGCCCCCAAAGCCGTTTTAATATGGTATATTGTGACAGCAAAACAAAAAGCAGTCAACTATCATATATAATAAACCCCGGAAAATATCCAGGGTTTATCAATTAGTTAGATTTCAGTTTCTAGAGATTACATTGGTGAGGTTTTTCGAGATTAGAAACCGTTAGTGGCGTTAATTCATCGCTAAAGCAATGGTACTCATCAACGAAGTTCTTTTCACACATACGGTAGGCAAAGAGCTCATTACCCACATTTGGAAGCATAAGTTTTCCATTTGTAGTGTCTGTAACTAATTCAGCACCTGCCACATCTAATGAATCAAGGCTTGAAACTTTATAAACTTCTATTTTGGTGTTATCGCTAGTGACATGATCATTTAACTTAAACTCCCCCATTGAACAAACATCAATAGAACCACCGAGAGTATCTAAGTAAAACTCTACATCACACTCACCAGCTAGTGGACTTTTTAACGCTACCCCTTCCTCTGACAACTTTCTCATTTGAAGCATTGCCTCATATGCATTCAAAACACCATAGCCGCAATATCCATTGTCACAAGAATAATTAAGAAAACCACTTCCCGCTTCACCGACCATTGGTTTGCCTGTCGATTGTTTAAGAATGGTAATGATTTCTGTAGGAGTTAAATCGGGACTTTCGTTGAGCATTAGTGCAATTGTGCCCGTTACTAGAGGTGTCGAAAGACTCGTTCCAGCCGTTTCGGTGTAGTCCAAAGCTCCATCATTATTCGAATCAACGATTGTCGGCAATGAGAGGCGGTCACCATAAGCAACAATGTCTACGTTAACATCAAAGTTAGAAAACCCAGACTTATATCCATCTAATTGGTTTGAGCCTACTCCGATCACACCGGGACAATCTTTTGGTAACCCTGTTTCATAATTAACGCCTCGATTCCCTTGCGCTGCCACAAAAGTAATCCCCTTATCTTGCGCTACTCGAATCGCGTCTTGAACGTCACCACCACACATTGTGTTCCGCAACGTTAACGACATATTTATAACATCAACTGGCTCTGAAATTAGCGGTACACCAGGAACCTCTTGTCCACTCAGCCACTTGATTGCAGCAGTTAAGTCTTCAACTTTTGCTTCACTACATTTCAGTGCTCGAGCTGCAACCAATTCAACATCAGCTACACCTTTTACGCCATCCCCTTGAGGGTTGGCACCAATTAGTGATGCAACCATATTGCCATGACCTATATCGCAGTGTTCACCACGGTCAGATATCGGTGTGTCAAAATTTGCTGTGTAACCTTCAGTTCCGATAAAACTATATCCATCAACAAAAGGAAGCTCTGGAGTATTTAAAAAGCCTCCATCTATAACACCCACACGTGTCACGTTATTGGTTTTTGCAGTATCTCTGGCCTTAGAAATACTATTCGCCCCTTTAAGTAAGTCTTGGTCTGCCCAATAGGTATTTAACTGTGACTGGTGGTAACCAGTTGAGTCTGACATCGCTAAAGGATCGACTCCTTTAAATAAGATAGGTTCTGCAATGTTCGCATGAGCATAACCGTTAAAAACTGCAGCGCTAATTAGTAGAGATAGGGTGATTTTGTTCATTCTATTTGTCCTTAAATGCTGCAATTGCCGTAAGTAGGGTCAGTTAAATTTTCAACAAACTGAAATTCAGGGTTGAACTTGAAAACTGACAGTTCAGTAAACTGACCGTAGTTCACATTACCTTTAAAGAATGAATAGCCTGTCGAAGAGGCATTGAAATCCACTGCTGGGAGTACACTCAGGCTATTCTCTTTTGCGGCAATCTTGTTCAGATGATCTATGTATTGTTTAGCGCTTGCGTTTAGTTCAGATTCAAAACTTGATAATGGATTAACAAGTAGAGTCTCTATACCACCATTATGCACCTTGCTTACTGCCAACTTGATGTCGTTTAGTTTGTCCAGGTATACCTGCTCATCAAATTCGGGTGTAAATGGGAGCTGACCATGACCCATCAATAAAAAAACCTTTTCATAAGCATGTTGGAGTGATTGTAGCTCCGAAAACTGCTTAATCTCTTCACTGTTATCGATGTACGTTGAAGCGACTTCAAGACGCTCATTAAGACTTGTGTTAACAATATCAAGGCTAAAGTTCGTAGATATTTGCTCGCTGCCATCTTCAAGTGTCAGTGTGAGGCTCAAATCACCTGAAGACTTAAGTAATTCATCTGCTGAAAGAATTAAATTCGATTTATTTACAGACCAATGAATATTTTTTTCATATTCACTTAGAGGAATTTGATTGAGAACCGACTGTGGATCTCTTACAGTAAGAGTGTAGTTATCTGATTTTGAGTTTGTTTCTAATTGGACGGTTATTGACTCCCCATTCTCCACTAGTGATTGAGTTGGATCTGTTACAGTAAGTACAAGTGACTTATCGCCACTACTGCTATTGGTGCCACCACCTTCTCCGCCACCACCACAGCCAGATAGGACTACTAAAATCGAGAGTGCTAAGTAGTTTTTCACTTCAAATCCTTTTTTTTATACGTAAATGACATAGATTAGTTTTCTAAATAAACCAGCGATTTCGCTAGTTTATTGATTGCTCTCAGATTATCCTTATCCAGATTCACGTTTTGAGCTTGCAGTTCAACTTTTGTCGTTAAGTTGAGGACTTAGAATGCTTTTTCATAAGCTTTTCTTTCAAAGCGGGCAATTTTCGCTCAGATGTCTCGTATTCGACAGCTAGTTCCAAGAGCTCATCATTACTAAATCGACTCGTTAACCCAACGATCGCTGCCAAGCCTTTTGACATGGCGCCTTTTTTTCGTGCGTTATCCACAACGCTATTACGAGTACCCAATAATGAATACACCCCTAACTTCGACATACCCAGCTTCAGGAGACGACTCTCCAGAGCATCATAATGCTTCACTTTACAGCGCTGTGACTCTGTAACGCTTAAGATAGGATTGTTTACACTCTGAGATAGAATGTGGATCTGTTGCTCTTTTGGCATTTTCAAAAGAAAATCAACGCATCGAATATGCGATTCCTTTACAGGTTCGTCGGGATTATTTTTGTACTTTTGAATCGCGACTTCATTTGAGCCAAGAAAATAAGCTAATGAGCGTACAGACTGCCCCTTTCTCCGTGATTGCAATTCATCAAAAGGTAATTTGTCTAGATTTTTCTGAAAGTCACTAAATAACATTATGCCTTTATGTTGCGGTTTTCCCGCAACATACCTTAATCTAATTAATCCGAGATAATATCTCTTCAAGAAGGACTTTGTCGTTTTCTAAGGCCTCTGTCGCTGACAATCTGCCCTGCCCAAGCTTAAGGTTTTTGTAAAGGTACCAAGTACCACGTTTGTCTATAATTCGAGCATCTAAGCCTAAATCAAGAACTTCACCGTAGTAATCGAAACCCTTACCAAACAATATTTTGGTTTCAGCTTGTTTAAATGGAGGGGCAAGTTTGTTTTTGACAACCTTAATCCTGGTTTCATTACCCATTGTACAATCGGTGACTTTATAGCTCCCCGTTCTGCGAATATCAATTCGCGTTGTAGCGTAGAACTTTAAAGCATTTCCACCTGTTGTTGTCTCAGGGTTTCCAAAACCACCAATTTTAAAACGAATTTGGTTTATGAAAATAGCCATGGTATTCGTTTTCTTTAGAATACCTGTTAGCTTCCGGCATGCTTGCGACATTAACCTCGAATGAAGGCCCATACTAGCTGCCCCCATCTCTCCTTCTAACTCCATTTTAGGACACATTGCTGCGACACTATCGATAACAATAATGTCTACTGCTCCCGATAGAGCAAGAGTTTCTGCAATAGACAGAGCTTCCTCCGCACTATTGGGCTGCGAAACATACAATTCTTCGCTATTAACGCCAATTAATTTGGCATATCCAGGATCAAGCGCATGCTCAACATCAATGAAGGCACAAATACTTTCTTTCTTTTGTGCTTCAGCAATGACTTCCAATGCCAATGTCGACTTTCCGGAGCTCTCCGGGCCAAAAATTTCATGAATACGACCTCGCGCTAACCCGCCCACTCCTAAAGCTTTATCAAGCTTAGGTGAGCCTGTAGATACG
The DNA here is from genome assembly GCF_033337975.1 of Vibrio sp. Vb2880. Taxonomy (NCBI): domain Bacteria; kingdom Pseudomonadati; phylum Pseudomonadota; class Gammaproteobacteria; order Vibrionales; family Vibrionaceae; genus Vibrio; species Vibrio sp. Vb2880. The sequence continues at coordinate 108,167 of NZ_JAWORT010000015.1, read as the reverse complement.
ATGTCAAGATTGTTAGTTGTTGCTTCGCCCCCAAGGCTTTGCACAGCACCCTTGCCAAATTGTTTTTCAATTTGCCCTAAAGCAGCAGCAAGAGCCACGCTTTTAGGTGAAGGATTGCTGTTATTGCTAGCTATTGTAACCATAACTACCTCGCTCTGTTTTGTTATATATTATAGTTGAGCAAAGTGTTTGTCAATGGTATTTAATACCATATTAAATCATTTTATAGCTACTGTTTATTTCTGGAATGAGGTACTTCGGTAGGCATATAGGTAAGAATTGTATCCAGATTGATCAGGCTGTCATCTGGCTCCAGATTTCCGGCTTTTGACTCTATCTGACTTGCACTTGCATTATCAATTGGGCTAGGTAATAGCTGAATCCCAAGTACAATGCTAGAACACAGAAACCAAACAATGAGTATCGTCTTTTGCAAATTATCTCTACGCTTGTGCATCTCTAACCCTCCAATTTAATATCATATATTATAGATTGGTTTGTAAATTTTTCTATCTATATTCGGGCTTATATCGATATAGACGCAAAGTTGAGATATAGGGTTGCTCTTCAAACTTACTACGAGCTTTACTAGACCCCAGTCTTTTAGACTTTGGGGTAGACTCAATCGAAACCATAGAACCAATGAGTACCGTTCTCGCTGAATCCATATCGGTAGTTACAACAAATATTGGTAACGAAGCAACTCTTGAATGACTTTTCTCTCCCACTCCTGGTACATATCTAGTGATGTTCGCTTTAATACTTGTTGGACTTGGCGTCCGGTGCACAAGAAACTCCGAATCAGAAATCTCTGCAATTTTCTTAGAAACGATGTCAAAGCTATCAGAACCGTTATCAATGATTTCTTTAGCTAACTCAAGCGCTTCTTCTTTTGAGTATTTCTTTTGGTTACCCCACCCTTTTGATTCGTTATAAAAAACTATTTTTTTAGGTAGCGCCTCTTCTACCACCAGCAAGCGTTCACATTGTTTAAAGTGAACCCTTTGCATGCCTATCTCTGTTAATAATTTTCTTACATAATTCAATGCGGCAGTATTGCTTTTGCATTTACTCGAGGCCTTAGCTTCTTTTACAGCGTCTGAAAATGCCTTTTTGGCATGATTTACTTCTAGTAATTTGGGAACTACATCTTCAGGAATGAAGACCACTCCAGGTAACTGGTTTAACTCTCGTCCTGATTGGTATTCATCGTAAGTGATCGCCGTTATAGCTCTAATGACCGCTTTAATTGGTTTGATGTCAGAGGGATTGTTTAACTGAACGTTAAAGTACGTTTGCTCTAAGGAGTGAGCAAACGCATGAAGTGAGGATTCTAATGACTGAAGTTTTCGTATGACTGGCACACTGTGTAGTGACTTGGACACTCTTCTTCTCTCTCTATCATTTTGGATTGATTTGTTTCAACCCGCTTAGAGCCCCTTTGAGAATAGGTTGCCACCTTATCAAGGAAACCTCTATCGTTAAAAACAAAGTCAACATACTCTTCATACATCGGCAACCCAATTTTATTTTCCCAATATCTATAAGTAACTACTCTACCCCATGGGAAACTTTGGGTTAGTTGGGGCTCACCGAATATCTTAAATAGTTCAGTTTCAGTAGTTAACCCAGGATCAACTAAGTATGCTGGATTATTAGGGATTCTTGTACCACCAGCACCATATTCACCAGTAAAACCAAATACTGGATCAAGACTATCATTTTGAGCACAACCGAAAAGGGAGGCGCTCAACATTACAGCTAACATTAATTTCTTATTCATCATCTTTTCGTTTCGTCATGATATTGAGGGTTTGTTTTACAAAACTAAAATCAGGTACAACTGGCATAAATGCCGCTCTCATATACTGTCGAACTGTTCGATGTATTGAGAACAAGAACCGCCCAATAAAACTATCTATTTCCGATTCATTTAGTTCTTTGTATGTCACCTTAATTTGGAATATTGAGGCGACTACCACGACGCACACTACTGGAATTAACCAGTTAGGAACGAGTGTGTAGTACATATTCAACCCCCAAAAAATAGCCGCTATAACACCAAGTAATGGAAGAAGAGCAATTGCAGCAACCATAGGAAGCCTCCTGTTGTTTTATAATAGGTTACAGCATATACAATTTAAAATCCAATTCCTAAATTCATATCAGTGTCAACCTCTTGTTTAACTTTTTCGTCTACTTGTTTGCACTTGTCTTTTACTGGTCCAGAAAGCTTATTGAGAATTTCATTATTCACAGATGTATCTATAGTGAACTCATTAACTATATTACCAAGCTTGGCTTTAACAACTGCTGGTGGAGTTGCTTCAGCCCTGTCAACAGCTTCTATTTCAGTACTTATGTTAGAATGCAAAGATGGTTTACCTGTCCACGAACTTACCTCAACCTGCCTTAATATCTCAAGAAGGTCCTTGGGGTTTGCAGAGTACGGTAGGCTTAACTGACTACCTTCAAGTTTGGGTTCATTATTATTATCGAAAGTGATATTTAAGAGTTTAATGTGCCCATTGTTCGAGTACTTATGGATAAAGTCTTGTTTAGCTGCAATCTGCACCTCTGTAGATAAATTTCTACCAGCGTCTAAATTCGCTTTATAACCACGATACAGGTCAAACGACTGATGCTCATGTTCAACATAACCTGTTTTTCTAACGACCAAACCTTGATCAATTACTTTACCATCAATGAACTGGTTGAACTCTCCAGCCTTTTTAATCGCGTTTACCAGGAGCTCATCCACATTTAAAGAGGTCTCGGTAACCTTGCCTAATTTCTTGAGAACAGAATCCCTAAACCCTTGGAGCTTGTTAACCAATGAAACCTTAATAACTGGCTGTATACGATCAATATCTCTTAGATCAATACTTTCAGCCTTCATAGCTAACCATTCTTCCGCAAGGCTACGTCTATCTAGAGGCTTGTTTTCATCAAGGTGCCCATAGTTTTGTTTTATTGTAGCCTTGTCTTCAGTGGAAATGTTTTGCCAAACAGTCTCCATAAGGTCCACATACTCGGAGTTTGTGAACATCTTCTTAAATCCCAAGTGTACCGCTTCATGTGCAATAGTCTTTCGAAGTCCTGACTCATATGCGTTATGTTCACTTTGTAGATTCACATGCATTTCACCATTGTGGGCAACCCCAGCGAGTGTAGAGCTGTAACTTTTCAGATCATTACTAAGAAAGTTCATTGAATCTATCGTTTCATGTACACGAATCTTTAAGTAAGGGTGATTAGCCTGAATCTCTTCAAGAATCTTTATTGATTTGGGGATATCCAGCTCAGGATCTACTTGGGAAGTGGGAGCAGCACCTATTGTTCTTAACGTGTCAGGATTATGTTTTATAAAAGAATGTACAGCTTGAGCTTTACCATCACGCTCGAGCTCACTGTAAAGAATAGTTTTACCTTTAAAGCCTTCCTCCCTCAGCTTCTCTATTGCCAACATTTGATCGATAATTTCAGGCTCAGTTACTGCTTCAGGTAAAATGATTGCTCGAACATCTTTTATGGTCAGTTTTTGAATGGGGTCAGCTTTCTCAGAACCTATTGGCGAAAACCTTGTAGCCTCAGCTAGCTGGTATAATTCATTCGATAAACTATCGCTCAAAGCTTCTTGCGAAACAGGTTTGTTTAGCGATAAAGATTCCACTATTCTACTGAATACATCTTCCTTTGCTTTTGATACATCAATACCTTGGTCCACCGATAACTGGGATACTATCCCTTCAAATTTTTTAATAAGGTCCGCATAATACTCAGATGTATGGTTAGTTGGCCCAACAAGCTCACCATCCAGGGTCGCTTGTATTTTACTAAGGTCTTGGTTAGATAAATGTACTAATGCTGCCATCATCTGCGGAATAGTGACATTATTGGAGTTTTCAAGGAAGGCCATAGCTTCATGTTTACTTTTTAGTTCTACACTCGGCTCTAACTTGCATTCTAAGATGTTGTTTAATAACCAAGTATTGAAAGCATCCCTCTCACTGTACTCATCCAACTGCAAATTTAATTGTAATGATAGAGCTTCATGGTCTACTTCTGATTCTTTTGTATATACGTCTAGTAATTTTTCAAGGTGGTACCTTAAGCCCATTAATTCGTTTCGCGGATCTAATTGTTTGTATAGTGTTGTTGCAGTTTCGTCTAGTAACTCAATACTTTCTTTGGAGTCATCGAGCTGCATCTCATTCATAAACGATAAAACTTGTGATTTAACGGCGCTATCAATTTTGTCATTTAATGATTCCCCTTGCTCTAACAAAAACTGTTTAAAGTCTGGTTCAACGCCCTCAAGCTTTTGAGCAGTAGTGAACTTCAAGTACTCTTCAGCAATTTCTACTAAATCTAAATTCTGAATAAATCTTGCACCGGGTAGATTCTTCTTTGGCAAGTCTGCAAATCTTCCCTGGCTATATTGATAAGCTAAAAGTACTTCTGGTCTTTTACAAAGCTCCAGAGCAGACTCTAAACCAATTTCACTAATAGCGTTTTCTAAATTTGTTGAATCAATACCTAGATTATTTAGTGCTTCGAGCATGCCGGGCCACTCTGAAAGACGCTCCATATCCACAGTGAAGTTCGATATTAATGGGTTGTTTAATTTTCCTTGGGGTGTCCAACAATCAGACTGAGTGATCGTATTTTGAAAATCTACGATTAAATCGATACCTTGATTCGATTCAATGAACTCCTGGAAGGTATTCGTTTCTACCTTAAACCCCTCTCCACTTTTGACTTTATCTAAAAGTGAACTTAGGTTTCCATTTAAACTAAAGCTCGCAATGAGAGAGTTCTCATAACCATTTTCATGAGTCACATCCCAATCTTGCTGTTTCAAATGGTGAAGGGTGTAATAGGTATTGGCCATGCCTTGAGGCACTAGTTTTAAGGTATCTACCATCTCATTTGCTAATGGATGATCAAGGCTTAACTCTTTACCTTTAATTGAACCATTAGAAAACTCACCGTGTTCCATTAGGTTGTCTACAATACGCTCTCTATCTCGGGTAATGATATAGCTATAAACCATAATTTTAGACCTTGTTATTTATCCTCAAATGACATATTTACTATATTCCATAATCTTTATAAATTCGATTTATTTCAACTCGCGCGTGTGTTAATGTGGTATTTATACTGTGTAATTATCCTTCAGGTACAGCTCATGAAAATCTCAAATTGGCCATCACTCATTAAATGGATTATCTCTGTTGGACCAAAATCAGCCTCTACAAGTCAGCAATATATTACTTCACTGCAAAGTCGTGACCGAGACGCTTGGCGAAAACGAGTATCAAAGTTTAGCCCCAAATGTACTTTTGCTGGTGTTATTAGTGATGCAATGCACGAAAAAAGAGGCGGACTTGTAATTGGTATCGAGACTAAATGTGAAGGCAAGATAAATTTGTTGATCCCTAAAAACAAATGCAACGAAATGGATTTAGCGAAGTCGATACTATCTAATGCATCTATAGTTTCTATCACTTTCACTCCATACATTCATTTTGAGTACGGTCTAATTGGGCTAGTAGAAAGCATAAGTTCTTTATGCCACAACACAGAGAACCAAATATCAATTAAACCTAAACAATTGCCGAAAAATGCAACCTCGACCAACACTACTATCACTCAAAGTGTTCCTCGTTCCACCAATAGCTGGAACAGTTCGAGTGACGAGCAATTGATGAATTACTTGAGTCAAGATATTGGTTTGAGGCAGATAGCTTTACAGATGAACGTAACACCAAAATTCATTACAAATAGAATGCTGCAACTAAGCATAATTGACATTGACCAGTTCGCTGAAATAAAAAGGCAACTGTTAGATTTAGGGTGCTTTCAATAAATGGCTAATGCCACTTGATACCGAAGAGGATTAAACAAGTGGTAGTTTTGTAGAAATATCTATCGTAGAAGCAGCGATCAAGAAGTGCTTTGCTTGGTCAAAAACCTCAGGCAAAAACACTATCAAATGAACCAAACAAAGAGGAGCACCAACTTAGTAAATGGTCTCCGAACGGAGCACGGCTTTGAATGTCATATCACGTTTGACCTTGTTTTGACTCACAGCGTTCCGGCGACGGAACGCGATTCAATTCTTGTATAGCGCCAAATGAAAAATTTATATTAGTATCCCCGATGATGATCGTTCAGGCCTTGATATATAGCACTAGCGATTAAATAACCTGTCAATCCAAATACAGACAGAGCATTAGTATGTAGTGCACCATTGAAGTAAGTAGTGATTAGAGATGAAATAAACACCACTACAAAAATTAAAAGCGCTATCTTGAAGCCCCAGTCAACAAAGAAGTCTATTGCAGGACCAAAGCTCAAAGCTAGGTTGTTATTCTCCATTACATTCTCAAGCCTTTTCACAAGCTTCTCCTAGTTTTCTTTATAGGGTTTTCGAATAGATTTTGGCGCTTTGGGTAGCCCGTTAAGCATATCTATATGAGCTTGTTTCTTACTATGCCCTAGCTCAACTTCCTCTGCAATTTGGTAGACTCTTACCTTGCTAAACCCCCACCGATTGGCTAGGTGTGCTGTAGTCCAACCTTTTCGTTTATAGCACTCAATGTATTCGTCTTTAGTCACGGTAACAAGAAACCTATCTTTGTAAAGTATGCTTAACTATATACGTTAAGCATACTTTACTCAACAACTCAAGATTTTTAGTCTTCGCGTTTCACTAATAACATACTAGAATCTGAGTATTCGTTTAGTTTGCACATAGGCCAGCTCTTAATAATTTCGTAATTTTTTCTGTTGATTTCTAAAGGTACTTCTATCATCACATCAATGAAATGTTTACTGTTATATGGAGTAGACTGCCGATGTAATACAATTTCTAACTTATCTTCGCGTGGGATTGCAGTACTTTTTACATAAACACTCGGAGACACAACAGCCTCTACCGCGGTCCGTTCTCTCAAAAATACTAGCAATTGCTCTTTAATGTCGCTCATTATTTTTTCTCTATTTATTAATAGCTTAGCTTATACATTGTGTTTCTGTACACTCAGATATCTGACCATATACAGCGACAAAATCAACCTATAGATTCTGTTCGCACTGTATTTGACTTTTTTCATTAGGATTCTGTGATGAAAGCCTCAAATAAAAATGATAGCCTCAACATATCATTGATACCCATTAATTATCATTGACAGTCATCACCTGTTAATTGACAATGTGACTGTCAATTTTATGGAGAGTCACAATGTCATCAGTCACTGAATCCGTTTTGCAGAATTTGGAAAAAGCAAACGAGAGCGTAAGTCGTACCGAGTCAGAACGTCGAGCAAACATCCTTCAGCAATCGAAGGTTGTACTCGATGAACAGTTTGAAGTCAGCAAGGTCATTCTTAATCACTCAGTTCCACAAACCAAAATGAGCAAAATGTGTGGCTGGGACTCTGTCAACACGTTTAAGAAAAAGGAAGAAGATTGGGTGGAGCAAGGCTATCAACCACCTGAAATGATCCGTGGTAAGTATGCGTATTCGCCAGACTATATTCATGAAATTCTCGATTTAGCTGGTAAGCCAAAATGGTCTGATTTTAATCGTGGTACTCATATTATCAATGTACAGAACCAGAAAGGTGGTACAGGTAAGTCCATGACGACTATTAACCTGGCTCAGGCATTAGGTTTACAGCACCTTGAACGTATCCGCATTCTAATCATTGATTTAGATCCACAGGGTTCACTTAAATTGTTCGCTCAATCTAAGGAATACAAACAAAATGATCTGGACCAACTCACTGCCGTTGACATTATGACAGCGGATCTTGAGGGTAAAGATTCTCTATATCAAAATTTCGTGAATTATGGTTTAAGTCATGAGGATATTATTGATGAAGCAATCCTTAATACCTTCTTACCTAATGTTCGAATCATGCCAGCGTTTCCTGAGGATGAGCGATTTTCGTCTTTACATTGGCTCGGAGAAGAAAACCTAATTCCAAGATTAAAAGAACGAGTTATCGACCCTATTCGTAACCAATACGACTTAATCTTTATTGATACAGGACCTCAAATCAACCCGCTTACTTGGAGTGCACTGTACGCTTGTAATGGTTTGTTGGTACCAGTATCTCCAAAGGCTCTCGACTGGAGCTCCACAACTCAATTCTTGGATAATTTACCTAACCAGGTTCGAGCTTTGCCAGAAGGTTCAGAAGGTATTCGTTGGATTAAAATTGCCCGTACCAACGTCGAAGAAGAGAAAGACCGAGATACTGAGCTATCAAATCGTATCAAAGATGAGTACCGTTCCATGGTATTCAATAACTACATCATTCGCTCAAATGCTTTTGATACCGCAGCCAAAAATTATCGAACAGTACTAGATGTCGCTTCTAGCGAAGGTATTTGTATCCCTCGACAGCTACGTGACTCTAAGGACTCAGTAATTGATTTAGCAAATGAGCTTAAAGATCACTTAAAAGATATCGATTTATAAAGAGGGCACCATGTCAAGTCATAGAAGAAATGTCCAAGCTTATACACCAGGTGGTAATCGTACCTCGAAGTTATCATCAGATAGTGTTGCAATCACAACGAAAGAGGAGCAACTCCTTAACGAGGCAGCTCAAGCAGGAGTATCCGAACTAGAAATTGCGGTTGATGGCCAAGAAGTCTTGTTTCAACTGGTCGAAATTCCTTTTGATAAAATTGAAGCCGAAACATTCGTATCAGAGGATAATGTTCGAGATCAATCAATTATGTCTCGGCTGTCAGTTATAGATATTACCAACAAGATCTCTGATAAGGGTCAACTCTATCCCGGTCTTGCTATAAAACACACTGATTCACAAGGGGGTGTCACTTATGAAGTTATTGATGGCTCTCAACGCAGAAGCGGTTGTTTCTACAGTAAGCGCGGTTTTAAGATCTATGCTACAAGTCAAAATATTACACGCGAAAGTAAGCAGTCTTTATCTGAAGTAAGTAATACACATAGACCCATGTCTCTCTATGAGTTAGGTAAGCAATGGCTGAACCTCAAGAAAGAACAAGGTTTGAACAATATTCAGATTGCCACCGAGAAAGGCTATGACAAAAACTTAGTCTCAGCTGGTATAAAAGCGGCAGAGCTACCAAAATGGCTAATAGATGTCATTCCTAGTGTTCCTGATCTAGGAAGACCTTCAATAATTGAATTAGACAAGAAAATAACTAGCCTTTCTGATAAAGAAAAATCAGGCTTTGAAAATTTTTGCTCATCTTTATTAGAAGAGACAGAAAACCTAAGGCTTACAGCATTAAGTGCTAAACACGCCAACGCTCAAATCGTAAAAAAGATTCTGTCATACAGCTATGCCGAGCATGATGAGGATCAAGGGCAAGATGCATTGACAAAGCCAAAGAAACTTAAGAAGAAACTTGATAACGGCTCTGAAGTTCACGTAAAACATGACTCCTTGAAAGGTGAGTTCAGTTTCACAGTTAAAAATATAAGCGATGAGCAAAAGCAGCAGCTTGATCAGCTTTTAGGAGATTGGGGATTATCCATATAGTGTGGCGTTTATCTATCATGCTGAAAAATTGGGCATTTAACTGTTTATAGTGTCATTTTCTTTGAACTAAGCTGTAAACCTGTATATAATTCGCTTCGGAGTTAAATTGCCCCCAAGCGTTTATCTCTGTCCCCCTCTTACGCTTTTGCGTAGGAGGGGGTTCTTTTTTTCAAACCAGAAAATATACAACTCCCCCTCCCCTAATATCTTTACTTGATCAACTCCAAACTTGCGAAAATAAGCTTGTAGCCACAGAATTCTTTAGGCCAGTGTATCCTTTTACTGATATAAGTTACTCTTTTATCAACCTCAATGGCTTGTACTATTTTAAGAGAGTGATGAGAGCAAACCAATGGACTTGTATACTAATCGAACTTCAAAAAATGATTTCATTAAACATGGCATCACAGATCATATAGAAGATGGAATGGACTTATTCATTGCTTCAGCTTTTTTCACAGAGTTTGATGTTATAGATGAGGTCCTTGGAAAAGGATGTAATTTAAAAATCATTGTGCGACTTGGTTTTCCAACCTCACCATCTGCACTAGATAGATTACTAAACAATAATAAGGTTGAAGCTAGGTTCTTCACGACCAACTCATTCCATCCTAAGCTTTACATTTTTGGTGATAAGTCCATCTTGTTGGGTTCAGCGAATCTAACTCGATCCGCCATATATTCTAATCAAGAAGTTATGATTGGCATCCACCCGGAAGATCATAGATTTATAGAACTGCAAGAGTTATTCAGTGAATACTGGCGTGACGCAAAAGTGCTCAATAGAGATGCAGTCAAATGCTATCGGAGTATCTATAACAAGTACTATCATGCAAATAAACTATTAAATGACATGGAACACGATGTCATCGACACCATGGGGGATGTGAACTTCTCGAACATCAATCGCGGTAAAAAGAAAGCATCACAGAAGTCTATTTTCCAAGATACATACCAGCGTTCATATCAAGAATCAGTTAGTGCTTTTAATCGAATAGTAGAAATCTACAAAACCTTCGATAGAAAAGTTAACGGTGACTTAATACCATTAAGATTAGAAATTGACTCATTCTTCAGCTTTGTTCGCGACTTCTATGCCACTCAAGACACTTGGAAGCACCAACCTCTTGGATGGGATGAACAACAACGGTCTAAAACGGCAAAACTTATTAATGAATGGATGAATACAAAATGGGAACATTTTGAGGATCGCATTGTTCCGCATAATTATCCCCTTATAAAAAAAGTCCTCGGTTCAAAGGAAGCAATCATATCAGCTTCAATGATTGATATAGTTGAGGCACTTTGCGTTCTGCACTCTTTCCATGACCGGTTTCGCTTCTACAAAGGTGGCCTCAATACATTAAAGGAGAGCTTTATGGGAAGTAATGAAGAACAGAGGGTAAAAAAGACTCTGATATACCTACTATACGGCACTGGAGACCCTGTAACACGTATGGCAAACTGCATATACGATAGTGAGTATAAGTTGAACCAATTCGGAAAATCTAATGTTCAGGAGCTAATTGGATGGATTAACAAAGAAGATTTGCCAGTCATCAACGGTAGGACAACTAAAGTACTAAGATACTTCGGCAACAAAGTTGTTCAAGTAAGTGAGTAACGAAAGTTATAGTTATTGACGCCTCACTTCTGTTGAAATGAGGCAATATGATATCCTAAAAACTACGCTACTTCTTCTACCTCTGCATCGGTCTCAATAAGTCTAATCATTTGCTCATATAAATTAGTCCGCTCAAAGTTCTCCTTTGTATATTTGCTTCGAAGATACTTCTCTACCCCTTTGACAGTTACATTTCTATCTGATGATAATGGTTGCTTAAACACTTGAGCCAGCAACTGGCAAAAGTCATGCCCATTCGCGGTCTGATATATACAATAACCAGCTTGATTTAACTCTACGTATTTATTGTATATGTCGATACAATGAGTTTGTTCTACTCTCGGACTTCTTCTGATTGCAGCTTCGATTAAGATTTGAATGTTTATTGACACATTAAAATCGTTAACCGTCACAGCTTCGCTAGTAAAGTAGTTCATACCTTTGAATCTCACATTCAAATTCAGCAACCTACAAGCGAGTTTTACAAGACCGATTTCATTACAGACGCTCATCAGATTACTCATTAATCTCTGACCAACTTCATCGATCTGCATCGGACCCAGAATATGATTTTGTGTATGTTCAGTTATAAAATCTGTGATAAATTCATCATGAAGCATCATAATTTCTGCATCATGCACGTCCGTCATAAATGTATCGTTGTAAGTCTTTTCTAGTACGTGGTCGAAGTCTGCATCGACTATACCGTAAACTTGATTAGAAATACGAGTCCTCAGCCTATCAACAGCTTCTATGACATCCGCCTTTCCACTTGCTGGAGTGCAGTAAAAGAACTCTGTATTTCTCAACACCATGTTAAACAGAGTAATATCGGAGTCGCCTTCAACAACAAATATAATCCTATTGCCTACGTGGTCAGTTTGGACCTGTAAAAGCAGAGCGCTAAATTTAGTTTCATCGCTACGTTCTCTGGTAGCATCTCTTAAACTCGACATAACTAGTTACTCTTTGCAATCACATGCTTGTCAAAGAGGTCAATTGAACTTTCCCATTCATCACCAATCACATCCGGTGAATGCGTTGTTACTATAAGCTGTGAGTAGTGATTAAACTTTGATATTTGAGAGAACTCATTAAGGAGGTCTTTCTGCCATGAAATGTGTAGAGATACCTCAGGTTCGTCTATCAAAATGATTGCACCATTTTCTGCTTTGAAAATTAGATCAAAGAAAATAGATACTTGGTTCTTCTCGCCTGAAGACAACTTTTCTAAAGGTATATTAGCACCAACATGATTGAAGAATGCGAAGCCGTATTCCGGGTTAACTGCTATAGTTTTAAATGAAAACTTTTTCTTCTCAATTAGCTTCGAGAACTCGCTCAAACGTCCTACAAAGTCTTCATGCAAAGATTCTTCATAGAATATTTCATCCAATTTATCACTCAAGTTAATGGTGTAGTCTGATACAAGGTTTAAGTCATTCAATTCGAGATACTTACTCGACTTTGGTAGCAATCCGAAACGAGTGTAAGGTGCTAACAGGTCTTGTAGGCCAACTATCCTCTCTTTCTGCATGTACGGTAATGCGTTATTTTGAACTTCGTGTGATTCTATTGAAATGCATGAAAATAAGTCATAAACCAACTGGTCAAGCTTGTGCAATTTACTTAGCGCAAACTTCATTTTATCTTCTAGAAACGCTCTTTGCTTTGTAATGATGCTATATGCTTCAGTTTCGTCATTCAGATGTACAGAATGGATAAGAATAGAAAAAGCTTTTCTGTAATCAAATACCTTTTCTTCAGACAAGTTTTGGGTTGAAGGAATGATGATCTTTTTTGCGTCATTAAGAAATGACTCGATCTGCATACCAGATTCTGAGTTGAAGTAACGGACAAGACCAAGATTGGTTTTCAGTTCGAATGTATCAAAACTTATTTTAGATAATTCTTTGTAGTTATTTGAGATAGCATTATGAATCAATTTGAGAAGCATAGTCTTACCATAGCCATTGGGGCCTGTAATAACCACATGATCGGACTCTGGAAGTTCAATGTCATAGTTTAAAAAACCAAACAGATTCTTAACTGTAATTTTTTCTATTCTTAGGAACATTTTGTAGTATTTTTATTGAAAATTATGTCGCATTGTACCATTAGAGGTAATGTCGTAAAGTGCATATTGATTCTGGGTATTTCTGTTTCTGTGGGTTATTCAGTGATTTATGGGTAATGACCAAAGACCAACGTAGCTTGAATAGTAAAGATTTATTAGTCTGAACTCTTTACTTTATCTAGACGATTTATATCCACATTCTTAACCAAAGCATCTGCATCAAATATCAATTGATTTTTTTCATTAACTTTTGGTCTGAATAAAACTAGTACTTTACCAAACTCCCCTTCTGCCTCAGCTGTTAAGGTCGTATTTCCTGAACTATCAACCAAGTAGTTTGTTGAGTCTGAATCCAACCTTCCAATTCGGCCATTCACGTGAATAATTCCAACGTCATAGTCTCTTGATGACAAACTCTCGGAAAAATACTTTTTTAACTCTTCAGGGTTATCCAATATAGATTCAGGGTCATCAACGTACGCACTTGCAACCTTAAGTTCTATATTCTGTTTATTATGAATTGATGTATAATCCGGCCCATTTGGAGTATTTGAAATGCCAGGGCTAACATATAAGCCCACAATTGCCCAAATTGCTGAACATGATGTAACTATTGCTCCTCCACCTTTTGATGAAACCTTGAGATTGTTCCATTCGATTAGTTGCTCCTCTTCCTTTAACGAGGCGCCTCTTTTGAAAATTTTATAACCAAAGTACGCAACGAAAGAACCAATAGAGAAACACAGAAGCATCCCTATACCGTTAAAGACAATAATACCCAATCCTTCCATGGATCTCCCTTATCTTAATTTTACTATTATTTTGTTAATTCATCTAAACAAGCTTAGATCATTCTTGTATCAACAGAGCTCAAACTTAGATTCTTTTTTCTTAGGCTCACCTTACATTCTGTTTACTTATGAACTATTAGTTATTCCGAAAGTATTTATCTGTATTCATTAATTCGTATCGGCAAGTGAGCTTTTTCTAAGGAGTATTTTGTGGCTACCATTCATTCAAACGCATTTGAATTTAATCTCGATGGCTTAACTAATATCAATTTCATAGAACAATCCCATTGTATCACCCATGGTCAACCTTATGATGGAGTCCGTTGCTACAACGCTTGTCACAAGGAGCCAGCAAAATTGGTTGTACTTGCTGGCAGGAAGGGGTCACATGAAGTTTCTAACTGGCTAGTGTCAAATGTAAATTGGCCCAAAGAAAACGGCCTAGGAGGTGCAATAGCAGATACCTATATGGATGACATTCCACGTAAACTCAATTTTGCCATTCGTGGTTGTATCATACTCACCATTTTCGGTATTGAGTACACAATCGAAGACATTGTCCTCGCACAAGGTAAGTCTGGTGCTTACAACAACTGGTGGCTTGGTTCGAGCTCAATGATAAAGATAAAGGCAGAAAACATGACAGATTCATATGCTCAGGAGCTGTCCGAAATGGCCAACAAGTTGATTATGGCAGGACTATCTAAGAGTTTCGCTAGAGCAATCAATGCTATCGGCATTGGAATATACAAATTAACAAAACCACATAAAGTGGGTCGTTGTCTAATTGGGTGCACGAATGACCAATTCGATAAAAGTAAGTCCGTGGTTTTCATAAGTATGAAAAACAGTTCGGCTGATGCAACTATGATGGGTACTTACGCGCTTGATTCTGAAAAATTGTAGTATTTAAAACACTTTAGATTAAGAATATACATTGTATATTCTAATACTTTTTTTTGAACAACCATGTTGATTAATAGTTAATCAAGAGTTCTGGAACACTATGCCAGATGGATATCTGAGTAATATACACTGTATACTATTTTAACAAATAGCTCCCTTTAAAATATACAGTGTATATTTACAATGTGACATCAATACTGGTCCCATTAGAATATACACTGTATATCACCCCAAAAATTCACATCACTTAAGCGTATTGATTAACTTAATTAAACTATCTGGGTCAGAGGTGTAGAGCGATACCAGCTCCTTTTTACTTAGGTTAGTTAGTATCTTGGCTATCAAATCCTGGTTAGTATTGGTTACTAGGTTCTGAACCTTAAACTCTGAATACCCCATAACCATCGCAACATACAAGTGCCTGTTTTCCTTAAACCACTTCCAATAGGCAGACTTAGAGAAGCCTTCATCTACAAGTCGATCTGGAGCACTAGGCAATCCTAGTTCGGCGTTAACCTCTTTTATGGTTTCCAATTCCACCAGCCTGTTGACAAATAGCTTTAGTTCATCGTAATCATTACAGTAGTTGAATGCATTATCCAACATGAAAGCCTGTTTCGGCTTTGATTTCTGCCACAGTTTTATTGTGCTTTCACTCTGTTTAAACGCTTCAGCTAAGAGAGATAAATCGTTTTTATAGTCATAAGTAAACATAATTGTTTTATAGATTTAATAGTGATTCGAGTAAGGGTTTTGGCGTTACATTTCTTGTAGAACGTTTAGTTACTTTTGTCGTATGCATATTACTATCGACTCGATCAGGAGAAATTGTAACATTCGTATTTACTGGCATTGTACATAAATCCGTTGATAGAGATAGACGCTGTTCGAGTGAAAACTTTGATATTGTTTCACGAAGAGAAAATCTCTTTATATCTTCAATTTGAGCTTTAAACCACTCGAGGGTGATAAGAGCCTCAGATAGGTTTGACTCATATTCTCCCAACCGAGTTAAGTAGTTTTCTACGCTTGGGTTAAATGAAGCTAGAAAATCTTGTTTGTCTAAGTTAATCACATTTGAGGCTGGTGTTTCGATATTACTTAGTCGCGTGTATAGAGCTGCATTCAGATTTCTCAATTCAGTTTTTAGACAAAGATATTCCTCTGAACTTTTATACTTAAAAACATCGTCAAATTTCAAGTTAGATAGGTCTTTAGATACCTTAGCGATTTTTGAAACTGTTTCACTATCAATACTATTAATGGCATTTGAATACACTCCTTTAAGTGCCCAGTTCATCGCAATAGATTGCTCTAGTACTGAAACAACTGAGTTTAGCTGTTCGATTGTAAAGTGTGTAATTTCCTTCTTAATAGATGGCTTAGCATTCAGTTCTGTTAGTTGGTTAGTAGAGAGAGAACTTTTGTAGAACTCTTCAATCGATTTGAACGAGTCTGAGCTTAATAAAGACCAGCACTTTAATGTTCGATGAATCTGAGGCTGATTATCGGTCAAGAATAGTGTGGGATTGTTTAGCTTGACAGTTGATTCACCAAATCGAGCCAGGTATTTCTTCAATCTATCACAGTGATTCCTTAATCTACTCTCACAGCCTTCCAACGGCCTAGACAGTTGCAGCTTTATTTTGTGTCTTATTGCGTTTCTACGCTCCCGAACATGAAGTAATAGCTTAGCTTTATCGATCCTATGCTTTTGCATAGAAACCATAAAAGGCAATTGTTTTAGTTCTGATGCATTCATGTCTTGGTAGTCGAAACAACCAAGTTCTGACAGTAACTCTGTTCTCTTGGCTATGTCGAGGAATGTCGGGTAGTACTTTAACGATATCCTAACGGCCCCTGTCTCTACCATAGAACGTGCCACAGCTCCTAATTGCGTGGACCGTACTGATTGTTTTCTATTAGAGAGAGACAATCTACGTCTTCTTATGTTCTGAATGAGTGCAAGATCATGTTCAGCTTTAATTCTTTCGTAAGGTTGGGTTAAGTGCCACTGACTGAGAGTTCTTTCATTAACTACAATATTTAACTTGTCGCCTAGAGCGGCATTAGGGTCAATATAATGTGCTGGTGTAAAAACATCTTTAACTTCTTCGCCCAAGAGATCGATGTCAGGGTGAAGCACTCTATGATTATCTGCATGCGCATAGTGAAGTCTTGGATTTGTTTCAAGATTATAGAAAGAGAGTCTTGTTGTTCCCTTAGTAAGTTTACCTGATCTAATTTTTGCTACACGTTTTGTGAAATCTAATGAAGGTTTAACTTTTCGAGCCTTTTCCTGGTATTGGATATCAGTAACATGCGATAGATAGGGTATAGAAAGCTTGGTGTTTATCTTTCCACCGCCAAACATAGAACTAAAGGATGCATAAATCACTTTCGTAGCTTCTTGGATAGAACTAAATTCAATGCTACTAATTTGCTCATCAATTTCGTTATACCAATTTAGTGCTTTTTTGTTTGCATAACCCTTAAGTAGACTAGTTTTAAAGTACTCTGAAAATGCACTAGAAGCTTTACGTCCATTACACTCCAACTTGATTACCTTATCAGAGTTACTTGAAATCAAATCAAAGAGTTCAACTCTCTCAGCATTGACCATCACTGAAATCCTTCCTAAGAGATCACAATGTTTAGATCGAGAAGTGTCCTGGCTGATTGGTTCCAGCTTTAAATTATGAGCAATACTCACTTTTACAGGTAACTGTGTTTTAGGGAGGATCTTCGTGGTGCAGTTAAAATCGCTTTCATTCAAATCGCTCGCATCTATTGGACGCTCCCAGTAGCTAAGAAAGGACTTATGATTATCAATAAACCGCACTGGGTCATTGTCAACATTAAGAGTTTTCATTAATACGGCTTCAGGTAATTTCGATGAGTTAATGCTGATTTTTCCATGAATAGATTCGTACTCTGCATTACTTTTAGGATAAGGAATCCAGCCATTACCTCTCAAAAGTTCATTCCAGATAACCAAAGGTCTATAGGGAAGGGCATTTACTCCATCTAGACTCCATCTAAACGAAAGATAAGCAGCATGCTTTTCAGAAAAAATGTTTATTAAGGGTTTCTGGGCCTCTTGAATGTACATATCAAGAAATGCTCTTCTGGCTTTAGCGTTCAAGCTTCTATCATTTTTGATGTCTATAACGCCTTCATGTTGGTCGACGTACCCACTTTTATATAGTCGTTTGAACTCTTCAGCTTTTTTAGATGACTCAATTGAAATTTGAGCAAAATACCTAACCAACTTTTCTAAATACTTTACTTTTAGAACGTTCGGCTGAAATGCTACTCGTTGATATGCTGCAAAATCGATAGCTTTGGCATGCATCATTCTCGCATCCATATTGCAACTCAGCTGAAACATGAAATCTCTAATGCGCAGAACCTCTTCCTGTAAAAACACTTTCCATCGAGTATGTTTAGCTAGTGAGTTTTGGGTTTTATCGTGTTGAACCATTGTGCATAGTGTGCATCCAAATCGACTAGATCCATTGCAACCATTTGAATTCTTTTGTCCTACTGCAATCTCACAGACATCAGAAGAAGCATTCCCATAAATGGCCAAAAGCAGGGCGAAATCAGAAAGGAAGCCGGGAAGGGGAGGGAGCCCAGCTAAACTACGAGTAAGAGGCTTAGCTCCAGAAAGTTCTAAGGAAGTGAAAACCTCTTGGGTAGACCAGTCACGTATTGGAGCGTATAGAAACAGTGGGTAGCCTGTATTTAAGTCAGACTCTTTCATCTCTTTCAATAAATCACTTATAGACTTATCACTGGTTCCCTGAATAACCATATTACCTTTTCGCTTTGTACTCTCGTTGTTTCTTTGCCCTGTAGCGCAAATCACATCAAAACGGGTGTATTGCTGTAGTTCTTCGTCTGATTTAAAGCGGTCCAATAGGTTTTTTAAATATCTTTCGCTAGGAACAATTTTGAGAATAGAGCTGCAGTCACTATTACGTTGTGCATTTGGTATTAGCTTATTACTAGTCAGGTATTTGTTCGCGTACTCTTCATGAAATGACGGAGTGACAATATCGTAGTAAACGTTAATATCGTTATCTTTTGCATAGTCAATAAACTTAGATTTAACCCACCTGGTGTACATAACCATTGGAAGTGATTCCGAAAGAGTGTCAACCGTTGAAACAATTAAGGGGCGAGTTTTTTCGATCCAACCATTTTGAATACAAACTCGATAAGCTTCAGAAGCAGCATTCAAAACTGTGCTGGAGTCTTTACCCATACTGCAAGGAACAAACACTAGCGAATCACTAGATCGCAAAATCGTTATAAACTCTTCTACAACCGCATTGAACTTGAAGCTAACACTCTCGTGCAAAGCCACCAATTCGTTTTCTATTAGGTTTGTTGTTTCAAAAATATTAACCATTGGCTGAACCATTACTAAAGACCGACAACTATATAATACCATATTTAAACACACTTCATAGACTTAAATATACTTAGTGCACTTTTTTGTGCACATATATTGAAGGAGGTGTATTTATATGGTATTTTACTTCTATTCTTTTAGTCATCGGGTCAAGACATGTACACACCAATTTATTCTGAACAAGACCTTCAATTAGTACTCTTCAGAGCTAACGAGGGTATTTGCACGAATGGCATTTCTGTATTTGAGGGGGTAATAACAGGCAAAGAATTTGCTGAGAACTTCACTGAAGAAGAGAGCTCAGATAGTTTAAATGAGTATCAAAAAAGACAGAGAGACCTTGAGAAAGGTCGTGCACAAGGTTTGATTAAGTATTTCGACAATAGGGAGGATACAGTACTCCCTAGCATTACTGTCTTTGTTTCTTCATTAAAACTCCATGAGGAAATATCTATTGGTAACAAAGAAGTCGTCACAGCCACATTAGAAAGTTCATCTGACCGTCTTGTATGTGATGGTCAGAACCGTTTGAATTTGTTTAAGGACAGAGTTACGAATGCTAGTCCTACTCAGTACCATACGCTGGGAGTTAAATTCATTGTTACAAACACGGACACCTTAGAGCCAGTCACTCAAAAGATTAGACAGGTATTTTCTGACTACCACTTACACCTTCGTAAACCAACATCAGCACAAAACTTATTCTTTGACAGCTCGCAAAGCTTTTCCAGATTAATTAGGGACCAGATACTCGATAATGTATTAGTTGATGGTCATTCACTAAAGCGGTTTATAAGTACCACAGGAAAACCCAAGAAATCCCAGTTAATGGACTTGAAGCAGTTAGGCGATTTCATTTGTACCGCATTAGGTACAACTCCTGTAAAAATGAACAAATTGCTTGAAGGTTCAAGCGATACCGAAGCTGAAATAATTCGCTTAACAACTCCATTCCTCACCAAGTTTTTTTCTCTTATACCTATGAGGTTTCTTTCAGACTCAGGGCCAAATGTTATGTACACGAAAAGTATATTTTGGAAAGGGACTGCGATAGTAATTCGATCTATCTTTGAAGAGCATTTGTCTCGAATGCATAAAGCCCCCATTGATTGGTCAGTACTAGATGGGATAGTTCGATTGCCTGTGAAAGATATTACACATGACTTTTGGCTAGAGAATAATGTAGTACAGAAATCTATTTCAAGAAATGGAAGTATTAAATACAGAATGATCCGCAGCTCAGAGAGAAGCTGTGCTACTGCTATTTGTAAAGAACTAGAACTACCCTCAGTGGGAGAAGAAGTATGAAGTCACCAGAGAGTAATGACTTAGACCTGAAAGCACATCGATGCCCTAATGCGATGACAATGGCGAGAATGGGTCTATCTCGAGCAATTAAGGAAGGTGTTAATGAGTACAACATATACAGCATAGAACCACTGTTAGGAAAGCACATATCTGCTTACTTAAATGATGTCCAATGTAAATTTGAAATTCACATTGAATCGGTAAGGATACGTGACGAACATAAAAAGTTATGGTGTAACGAAAGCACAATCTTTGATGAAGATGATTTCGAGTTTGCAGAGCACTACTGTCGGTACCGTATCGCCTTCACCAACAAATCAAATTATGGTGAAAGTTGAGTACAACCCTTAAAAGAAACCGTGAACCAATTTCCTTAGTTCGAAAACTAAAGTTGATTGTAATTCGCTCAAGGCCTATATTGCTTTTTATCCATAAATGACAATGGTAGATTGCAATGAATAACATTAATCTCATTACAGTGGGGATTGCTTTAGCGGTTTCCGCCCCCTCTGTAATTGCTTCAATCAAAGCACCACACAATGCAGGGAGCTACAATAAAGTTATTAAGGTTCCTTCACACATGAACCAAACAAGTGCAGTTGGCTTGGATGATACTTTAGGCTCCAGAAACATCTCTGACGAAACAATCGTTGAGCTCCCAACCGTCCCAGATGATCCAGTAGGGGACTTTGAGATCCCCAAACCTGGAGAGGATGAAGATGAGGCAGTAGATATTACTATTAACTGTGGATGTGCTTCTGTGAATGTCGCAAGGGGAGCATGTTTTTCTCCAAAAAGAGCTAAAAGCGCAATGGACAGCAAAGCAAGTGGGTACTTTAGCTCATCTTATGGTTCATATTGGCCTAACTCGTCGAACATTGATTTCCTTGTAACATATAACCTGGAAACCAAAGGGATCACAAAAATAGCCATCACTGATCATAGTAAAATATACAATCTCACTGATGAAATCGCTAATGCTGGTTTATTTGAAATTTCCGGGCCAGTGACATCAACTGCTACACCTAGCTGTAGAGTAAGCTTAACTCGTGCTGCGTTTGCTGACATGGGATACTACACAATGGGTGCAGATGATCCATGGAGAGTAAGGTATAGAGGGTGGGCACATTACAACAAACCTTCCGGTTCCAGATACAAAACTGTAAATGGTGGTACCACAAGCACTCGACCTCCATCCGGGAAGACCTACTATTACTAGATAGCTTGAGTTTGTAAAAGCTTTTCTGGGCCTCTCAAACAAACCTTCCTTGGTGTACCAGGTCTTAATATACAAGTGGTACATCAAGGACGTTTTCTTAAAGCGTTAGTTTTCGTCCTAAATGTCACCCCAGACACTATTGGACCATAGTAAATCAATAAGATAGAAGAACACCTCTATCTAAGTGTGACATCTAGGACGAAAGTTTTCTATCTAGTGCCACCGCATATATTTAACTCATTGATATGCTTTTCTACTTTCTTATACTCAAGTAGGCTTTACGTCCTAGATGTCACAGAGAAGAGATTTTTATCTTTATTTTCAATGCTTTAAATATATTCAATGATATCTATAGTAACTAGCTTTTCTTAAATTCCCAACTGGGCTAAACCATTTTACCCCTACGAATGTTTTCGTCCTAGATGTCACCTATCACTCTTTACTGTATATCGAACGTAGAGAAAGTATGACTCCAGTGTGTAGCTTTTTATATCAGCCTAAGGCACAAATAAAATATCTTTTATTTTCAGTCAGTTATAATCATTAAGTTTGAGCTTTATTCTATAGAGTACTGGACACACATTGTTGCTTCTTAAAGTATCATTTTAAAACCGTCCTAAATGTCACCCCTCACGCTCTTGACACAGAAAAACAATTAAAATACATATACTTATAAAAAATCCGATTAAAACATCGCCATAGAACAGTGACACCTAGGACGAAAATAGAGAAAAAAACGCATTGCATATTCATTGATCCCTTACTTTCGTCCTAAGTGTCACCCCTCCAACTAGAAGCAATAGATACTATCCTTATAATTCAATACGTTAGAAGGAGTTCTGAAAAATTAGCTTAACCTTCATTTACAGGGTTTTCATTCAAAGGAAGCAAAAAAGCAGGTTATAAAGAAAGAATTGGGTCTTCATCACCCACAAAACAACTTCAATCACGGATAAAAAACAACAATTAGGGAGTTGGATCACAGTTATTGAGAGGTTTAGCCACCAGCAATATCTGGTAAAGGTGACACTTAGGACGGTATTTTGAGGCAGAACTAGCACACTTGATTGTTGAATGTGCTAGTTGGATGGAAATTTACTTCTTTGGTGTGCTAGTTGAAGCTAATCTTCATCATCTGTGACTATTTCATAGTCGGTTACATCAATGACGTCATCTGATTTCTTCATTGATGTACCTTTAGCATCTTTTGACTCTTCACCAAACTTCTTAATAGCGCTTAGGACAGCAGGGGATATATCTTCACCATTCAGCAATAGTTCTCCAATCTGCTCAGTCAATGCGACCATTTCACTCTGCTTTGGTTGAAGGTTGGCATTGATAGCTTTGATTGCTGACCTTGCAAGGGATAGTTTACTTGGGGCCTTTTTAGAAAGCTCCCAGGTAAACTTAAATGCGACAGTCTTGGTACCTTTTCGAACATCCTCGTAGGAAAGACTTTTGAAAATGTGCAACTTATTAAGTTCTTCAATTGCTGGGTTAAGCCAACGTTTCTTAAGAACCGCAGTTCTGTCATACGAAGAGGGCAGTTGCCACCTAGAGCGCATCCAATCAACATCTAGAATTAGGTTATTTCTTAAATTCTTCCACTGATTGATAGCCTCATAAAGCCTCATGGTATAAACGGAAGATAAGTTTCCTGCTTCACCTATCAGCAGCTGTGTATAGTTTGATGTGGTTTGGTTAATGATACTAATCAACTCAGCATTCAAATACAGCACTACATGTCCTCGTTTAGGACGATAGCTCTGTTTAGTGGTCCAGTGGATAGCATCATAAGCTTTTTCACCATCTTTGCTGTCTTCATCAGGAAGATAGATAACCACACTTTTCTCATGTAAAGATTGTGCTGCGCGTTGTATGTCTCTTGATAGGTTTTTCTTCGACTCATCATCTATCTCGAAGTATTCGATGAACTCTTTGTTAGAAATAGTGATCGGATACTGACCATATTCCATTGTTTTTAAATGTTCGGGAGTAGGGTTTTCCTGATTAATCCGCTTGAGGCACATGTATACAAGCCGCTTCTCATAACGAGTAAGGCTATAAGCTGCCGTTGTTAAAGCGTTCGCTTGTCTAACAGTAAGATCGTTTTTGCTGTTGTTCTCGGTCATGATACTGATACACACAATAAGAAATTGTACCAAATGTAACATTGTAGGCTTAAATGTGCCAGTAAGTAAGCAAACCAACCTTATACATACTTATACAGACTTATCCACAACCGAAAGCGTCCTAGATGGCACGGTAAGTCGTCCTAAGCGATCTTCAAATCTTCCTAAATGTAATAGTGTTTCGTCCTAGATGATCTTAAACGAATTCCTAACTACTTGAATTATAAAAACATAGATAAGTTATCAACACCCTAATAAGATCTTAAAAAAGATCTTAATAAGATCAATAAAAATATTATTATTAAATAGTGTCTAGAAATTAATCAGTTAGAAGGGTAAAGGGACGATCTTGGAGAACAAAGAAGTAGTAATAGTTCTTTTTTTGCATGTTAACTCAAAAAGCCACTCAGTAGAGCTATATGAGCTAATTTGCTCTATTTAGACACATATACCGGGTTGTGTCCAATCATAAGCATAGAGGCGCTCTCAGCTTGCATTTGCCCTAAATTTTCAATGACGATCTTTAGATCATTCATTTAATTAACCATTTGGTTTAAGGATCATACGCACGAACACAATGGGTTTAATCTTCCGAGGCTCTCCAGAACCATCATGTCATATAAACAAAGAAAGTTAAAAAATCATACACAAACAACTGTTATAATATGGTATTTACTGTTATACTAATGGGGAATTAACGGTTCTATCCCGTTGAAATATATGTAATAGCTTGGGGGCTAAAATGAAAAGAAGATCTTTTGTAAGTAGAGAAGAACTAAACTACGCTAAAAATTTACTAGTCTCTTATGGCTGTATGAATAAGGTGATTAACAGCGCAATTCAAATGGTAGATGAACTTGATATTGAGCCTGGCCTAAAGTTCCAGGCTAAGATGGGATCATTTAAGAAGGAATTGGATGTAGCTATATCAGCTATAGGAAAACCAGAATCACGTGCCAAGTTCATTCTAAACATAACGAACTTCTTGGTATCATGGTATGAAAGTGGAAATAAGTGCTTAGACAAGTTCTCGGTTGCCAGGTTTTCAATTTTGCTCTTTCATGCTACTGAACTTAAATTAATATCCGCTCGACAACAATTGGATATCATTTATGGGTGTTTGAAAGTTAGCGAGTTACCAAAATCAGACACACATCTGTTAATCCAACTGCCCATAACCCAGGATATCTTCACTTTAGAGAAAGTGCAGTCTCACCAATCTAAGGCTCATGTTATCAACCAAGACGATCATACCCTCGTTCAACTTGATATATCTGATGTTCCAAAAGAAAACCAAAGTGCGATAATTGGTGCGCTAGACGATTTAAGTCTGGATGAGGTCTCACTTTCAAAAGATGGAAAGTACCTTTCATTACTCGCTCCATTAACCTTGGAATGCGGCTTAGAAGATACACTCAAGAAGGTTGAAGCTCTAAAGGCGTGTTCAATGCTTGATGTATTTTGCCAATTTAAACCAATCTCTTTAGAAGAAATAGCTGTTAAGTATTGGGATGGTAAGCAGTACTTTGATGAGCTGGCGACAATGTATAAAGCAAGCTCTCAGTCAGAATCTACTCGACAAACTATAAGCAGTGCACTTGAACTAGTTAATACCGGTTACATTCTGAGTTCTTTAGATGGTTTATCCACTCTTTGTCATCGTTTAGCTGTAGATACGGACAAGGACTATAAATATAAAGGATCGTCAGCTCTATATGAGCTTCTGGACACTCTAAGGGGGTTTTATAGAGACTTACTATGGAAACTCGAAGATATGGGTTATGAGTTTCAATATACATCTGCATTTTCGAACGTGCTTTAGTTGATTTTCGGGGATTCCGATTAATGCTTCCACTAACTAAACACATTAACTCGGATTCCCTTTGCTCCCTGTCGCACTTACAAGGTCATAGCGCTAGATTTTAGCTGTATGTACTGGATAGAAACTAGGCATGGGTATAGAAGTTAATCAGAAACACTTCGACTTGATTTAACGTTTGACACTAATTAATAAATCAGCACTCAGAGGGAAACATTTTGTCAGATTTAGACTTCACAAAGCACTGGACATCCGAACGTACCCGCAAAAAGCAAACAGCTCTAACAAAGCTATCAAATGGACTTCTAAAAGAAGTAGTCGAAGACCCATTCTCTAGAGACTTGTTTGAACTCGAAGAAATTGAAGCGATGAAAGTCGCAGCAAAGGCTTTGAGTAAAGCAAAAGAAAAGTTTACCAAAATTAAAGAGAAGAAAGCCCGTATCGAAAAACGTAAGGCTCAAGAGTTAGCAAACATCAATAAACAAGCGAAAAAATATGCTATTGAGGTATTAGATTCGCTTAATTCCAATCCGGATACTTTTACACGAGAACAGCTGTGCCTATGGGTGACGGTCGCTCACTTTACTAGTTCTGTTTTAGATCCTGAGAGTTGGGAGATAGACATTAACGATAATATTGCTAATCACTATTTAGAGAGTGATCACGCATTAAGAAGGCGTAATGTTTGGACTATGAGAAGTAAGGCTCTAAACGCTTTCGAAAATTATTTTAAAAGAGCATGGCAATTCTCTTTTGAAACAGACTCTTGGGTAGTACGAGTGCCAATTAAAGAGTCCGTAGCACAACTTAAGGCACTAATAAATCATGATGAGTACATCAAAAATGAAAAGCTATATGCTCATTTACTTGAGCCTTTAGAGGCTTACAATCGTGAGGTTGATGCAATTAAACGACGCAAGAACATGAAGTCTATTTAACCAGGAGAAGATTCACCAATGACATACGAAGAATTGTACGCCGACTGGGAGTATTTGTTTAAAAAAGTTGGCTGTGCTGAAGACATGACGGGTGGTTATGTTGACTCTGAAGATTTAGAGGAACTACTTAAAAAGCCAACTAAATCTACAGCAAAGAACTGCTTGAATAGACAGATCGATTATTGGTTCAGAGCTGGAATTCAGTTCGACTATGACCTCAAAGGTAGGTCGGTTTTCGATCTCATAGAAGAGTATCCGAAGATAGAAGAAATCGCAGACAGACACTTTGTTGATTTAGATGATTGTCCCGACCCTTTCGTTAAGACAAATGATTAAAGGGGAAAGCATGGTAGATTTATCTATTTATAATATTCGACCTGAGCCTAAAGAAGCTGTCTGCATTGGCTGCGGGTGTAGTGATAATAATGCATGTTTTGAGAACTCCCAGGCATGTTATTGGCTAAAAGTGGATAGAGAAAAACAGCAAGGTGTTTGCTCAAACTGTCATGACCTTTTGTCTCAGTAAATTTAGGAAATGGATGAATTTTCTATAATCACAATCGCTTAATGCCTAACTATAGGAAGGAAATAATGAGTCGTCTTGAAACACTTATAGAACAGAGCAATGATGAACTTTGTAGTGTGTCAGTCCCTGTTAAAGAACAGTGTCTGAACCGATGCAATGAATGTCCAGTTGATGATGAGTTAATTGGAACGTTGACAACAGATAGTAAGAGCTCAACAGAAGAGTCACCAAATGAGTGAGAAAGTACTTCTAGGCACATTATTGGTTGCAGGTTTTTTGTTAGCAGTGAGATGGGCATTTAAGAGTGATACATCTTCATTTGATGAAGCACTTAACAGGTTTCTATCAAGTGAACAACGAAAAGAGAAGAAAGGTAACTCAAATCCTAGTAGTGCTTACGAACGACGCAGGAAGGCTATGTTTAGCGGCACAGATTCGATGGGTTGCTATCAAAAGCACAAAAAGGCCAACGAAAGGCTTCATCGTAAAAGGTGAACCTTAGATAAAAAAATAGGCCCCATATCATGCAATATGATGACCTGGTTTATTAATTGGTCTGGGATGTATTGGTGTAGGAGAGGAATAAAGTTTCATGCTGGTTGTCTTGAGCATCCACAGATTGAGCGGTCCCATTCAAATACGTTTCTGGACAATTATCATTTTCGGAAAATCAAACATTAGCAATCCATGAACAACTCTATGTCTGGGAAACTACTCCCGAACTCATTATTAAGGTTGATTTAAAACGCCCAGCCCCAATATTCTTATAATCCACCCACAACGCTACCTTGGCTATGCAAATCAAACGAGACTTTGACTACTACCACAACCTTCACAACGTCATTACCCACGCCCTGCTTCATTTGCTGTGTCAGGTTTCCGCATCTTCCCGTTTTGTTCCAGTAAAATCACGCAATGACATACTGATAAAGTACCTTAAGCCAAAGCTCAACGATAAGTCGTTATCGAATATCAAAAAAGACATCAAACTGATGATCAGCTTAGCAAGAAAAAAAGGTGGGAACCTAGAAATGAAACTGCATCAACTTAATTCACAATCGAAGCATACAAAACTCATCGGTGCTGAAAAGCTTTATAACCTACTCGTACACCTTTATGACGTAGAGGGTATCGAATCAAGACTGTTTGAGGAGGGTAGTGAAGCGGAGCCTGGGATTCTTTATATGCTAGAGGAACAAGTCGAACACGGTTTTGACCAAGAACACAATCAACTCACCCCGTTATCGATGCTTATCCAACTAGAGCGTGCACCTGAATTAATTGAATCGATTAATGCTCACGGCCTATTTCTTGCTGAAATGAAAGAGTGGAACACCGAGAAACATCAAGCCCACATCTTAGTACACCCAGCTTAAAAAAGCTGGCTAGCCATCATTTAAACGCCCGCTCATTCTATCTTCCATGAACTGGCTTCACCAGCTAGTTCTAAGTTGGACATAAACGTTTTAGAAATGGCGGCGTACTCTGATGGCTGCCATTAAGTATAAAACTTTAATACTCAGTATCAAACTTATTGCTTAGTAACGAAACTTTATTCCTCACAAACAAATGGAGTTAATGGGTTTGAAAGCTCTCCACTAACAGGGTTCCCCCTAGTCGCCACCGAGGCCCACCCGCCGGACTTACCCCTGCATTACTAAGTCTCGTTCCTCGCCAAGTATTGCCGCTCATGGGCTGTTGTCCACCAGCGCTAGTACGATGCCAACAAAACCCCATTGTCACCGTCCTAGCAGAATGCTGGTGGCCATATGATCCGCCTTCGGCGAGCTAAAAAGCATTTGTAACGCTTTTCTTAACGGCTTCGCCTAAAAAGCTGACCCTCTATCGAGCCCTATTGTGTCGCCTTTGTCCGGCCCAAAGTCCAGATAATAAGTTAATTATATTTCACAAAGGTTAGTGTTTAAATGTGGTATCTATTTGTTGTTTTTTATATAATTATGACATAGTTAAGGCAAGTGAGATCAATTGCTTGGGGGCAGTATGATAAAGGTATTAGAGAAGAAAGTTTCTCTCCATAGAAATAAACTAAGAGTATTCTTCGAAGGGCAGTATTTACTAATGGCGGGTTTTAAAGGAGGGGCTAAGTTTCAGCTTAAGTCTGACCGTACAAAGAAAGAAATTAAAATAGTTATTGATCGTTTCGGCTCTCGACAAGTGACCAACTCAAGACGAAACGGTAAAGAGCGACCTGTCATTGACTTAAAGCACGCTGATTTAGATATTTTCGGAGACCATGTAAAAGCCTACATCAAAGATGGTGAAATCCGAATTGTCGAATTGCATTCAGTCCAAGAGATTCGTGACAGAGAGCTGAGGTTTAAGGATATGACGAGAAATCTTAAGCCTTTAAACCATGCCGTATTCAGCTTTAATTCTAATTTAGTACTCCTTTCTAACGAGTTGGAATACAACTCGCCAATAGAGCTGTTTGATCTAAAGAAGAGTAGCATCAAGGCTGAAGTGATTAGCTTACAAGGTGCGCCAGAGGCTAATTGTTACTTTTACTTAATGACTGCCTTCATCAAAACACTTCAACCATCTGCAATTTTTATAGATACACAGTGGACAGATCCTCTTGAAGCCGCATTTTCACATACTATGAAAAATATGGGTTACGTAAAAAATGATGAATTGAATGGTTACTTATCTAAAAATATCACAGGGGCTGAGCTTGGTTCTGCTTCTGTTGAACTAACTCCGGCTTCACCTATCAAGAAGTTAAGTCTCGATAGAGTGATAAAGACTTGGAGGAATCTCAAACAAAAAGAGCGTGTTCAGAGAGCTATGTCAAAGTACAAAGCGAATATACCTTTATCCACTTCAGATATATTTAATGGTATAGGGGTATTGTGCTCAAGTATTTCCGATGGACTTAAGCGGAGTAAGCTTTCTACTTTCGTAAAGGTAATTGTCGAATCGAGTGAAAGGTACTTCAATGCATGTCTGCAAAATAATCCTGTGTGGGCTGTGGAGGCACCGGAAGAGCAATACGGATTAAATATGCGATTGGAGAGTGTTGATTTGTCCAGAGGTGGCGTTAGAACGGAAGTCAATTCAGGATCGCTGCCTTGCGAAGGGAGTTCCATAAGCGGCAGATCTAAGAACGGAAATAAATTTGCAGAAGCACACAAAAATACAGGCGGGTGTTTTATCGATTTCTTGCATTGGCAGTCGATAACGAATCCAATTATTTCTGTTTTTGAGAATGTTACTTCATTTACTAAATCAAACTCATACGCTGTTATCGTAGATACGTTTAGTAAAGTGTTTGGGTACAACTTTATAAATATGACATTAGCAGGTTCTCAGTTTGGTGCACTTGAAGATAGAAAGAGGCTTTGTGGTATTGGATACTGCAGCTCCTTCAAAGAGGGTTTAAAGGACTTTATGCCCCAAAAGGTAAGGACAACTTATAAATATAGCTGCTTAGCTGATGTACTCGATGATATACCTGAAACTCATGAAAGCTATAAGCCCTATACATATTTAGTGGAAAAGGAAAAGAGAGACATTGCTCAAAAGAAAGGCTTTCGACTCCAGTGGCTTAAGCCTACTGCTACAAAGGTAGGGTGCATAACCAAATCATACCAAAAGTGTCGATCTACCGATCCATTTCTAATCCATAGCAATGGTAAATTAGCTAGGTTATTTACAACTGTTGAACATGCCAAGTGCAAGCAAATACCAGAATCGTTCGTTCGCGATCTGACCGTAGGACTAGCCCACGAATGTTTGGGCCAGTCGGTGATTTACTCGGCCTTTTGTTGGGTTGGTGAATGGGTTGGTAAGTGGCTTAACAATGTGTTAAACACACAATACGAGCGAATGGCGGCATAGAATCTAAATAGAATATCGACCTGCAATAGAGCTCTTTTTTATTGCAGGTTATGAATTTCTCTCCACTAACAGGGGTTCCCCCTAGTCGCCACCGAGGCCCACCCGCCGGACTTACCCCTTGCATTACTAAGTCTCGTTCCTCGCCAAGTATTGCCGCTCATGGCTGTTGTCCACCAGCGCTAGTACGATGCCAACAAACCCCCGTTGTCACCGTCCTAGCAGAATGCTGGTGGCAATATGATTCGCCTTCGGCGAGCTAAAAGCATTTGTATCGCTTTTCTTAACGGCTTCGCCTAAAAAGCTTTCCCTCTGTCGAGCCCCATTGTGGCCCCTTTGTCCAGGCCAGAGTCAATCTAAATAGTTAATTATATTTAACATTTATTTGTGTGTTAATATGGTATTTATTGGGGGTTGTTAGTATAATTAACACATCAAATAAATACGTTAAATCATTTGTTAAACATAGATAGCTTGGGGGCTACAGATGCAAAATTTAGTTAATAAAAAAATCGAGGAATACATTGGAGAAGACAAGGATCTGCTTGAATATAAGAGCCAGCTTGATCCTTCATCAATTGAGCGAGCTTTTAATGGCCAATCTCAATTTCCTGAGCGTCACGCCGCTCAAGCAGTAGTTGACTACTGCAACGCATTACGGACATTCAAAATTTCACTTCATGAGCTGATCAAGTCCACTTCGGAAAGCGCACCATCGAAGGCGTTTAATTGTTCAGTGGAAGAAATTGTTGAAATTGAGTTTGAAGAATTTCAAAGAAAGTTAAAACGCTACTTCGATGAGTACATAAGTGCAGAGTCCAAATGTATCTCATGGCATGTAACAGGGCCAGCGAGATTCCCTGTGGCGAAAGCAGAAAAGGCCAATAAGAATAGTAGGGATAAGCTTAATCAATATGCAGATTATCCTCAGAGAGCCTTAAAAGCCATTGCAAAGAAACTGTTCCCCGATGGGGATGGTTCAGTTGTCAAAATGTCATCAGATAACCCGGTTGAGCAATTAAGAATTAAAATTAGTGAAGCGGAAACAATGCATGGCTACATGAAAATAGCTAATCGTTTAGTGCCAGCTGCATATAAAGCGTCTGAAAATGGAGAGCTTACAGATAATAGTGCTGCTGTACTTGAAAACAAGATGCTTGAACGTGGTATACCTCAAAACCTCCTTAAAACGTTTTTGGAGCCAAATCCAATAGTAAACACTTGGGGACGATTTAGCTTAGCAAACTCAAATGCTAATATCCGACGATTAAAACAACGTTTAGTCGAAGCAGAGCGAGTCGAAGAAAGTCGAAATTCAAACTCATTAGAAGGTGAATTAGAAAATGGAATTAAGCACGGGGTTATTGATGGGCGCATTGGTATTTGGTTAGGTGGTAGGCCACCGAAAGAGGTTACCCAAAGACTAAGAAAGTTTAGCTTCAAATTCTCACCAACCCGAAATAATGCATGGGTTCGCGCTCATACTGTGAATGCTGAGGCGGTATTTAAGAGAGACGTAGTACCATTTCTTGAACAGCTAGATCCTCAAACATTTGATTAAACGCTCCCCAAGCGAAAAGCCCTTGCTTACAAAGCAGGGGCTTTTTTTTGTCCGTATAAATTCAATAAAAGAAATAGAGACCTTGCAAGAAAATTTCTCTCCACTAATAGGGGATACCCCTAGTCGCCACCGAGGCCCACCCGCCGGACTTACCCCAGCATCACTAGGGCTCGTCCCTCACCAAGTTCTGCCGCTCAAGGCTGTTGTCCACCAGCGCTAGTACGATGCCAACAAAACCCCGTTGTCACCGTCCTAGCAGAAAGCTGGTGGCCACATGAATCGCCTTCGGCGAGCTAAAAGCATTTGTATCGCTTTTCTTAACGGCTTCGCCTAAAAAGCTGTCCCTCTGTCGAGCCCCATTGTATCGCCTTTGTCCGGGGTAAAGTCAACCAATATAGTTAAATATACTTAACTATATTTAATGTTTAAATGTGGTATTTTAGGGCGTATTTTAGTATAATTTCCTTAGTTGCTTATGTAACTATCTATTTTAAAACAATTGCTTGGGGGCAATATGAAGATTTCATCATTCGATAAGAAAGTAGTCATTTCATTACTTAATCAGCTGACACCCGAAAAGACTGAAACATCCACGGAGAGAAACGGCGAAATAGACAAAGTAGCCCTAGCTGTTCGATTAGGGAAAATCCGATTCATTAAACAAGAAGACCAGTATGTAGATTTAAAAGCTCTATCTGGTGACCTATTTAATCCTGATGTGAACATCGATATAAGTAAAGAAGAACTTAAGCGAAGTGAAAGTGCTTTTAGAGTGCGCGTTCATCGTGAAGGTGTTTGGATTGTCGAATCGCAATATTGGACCGGGAGAGCTTGGGAAGGTATCGAAGGTATCTCAAACAATGTTATTTGTGGCTTTGTAGGTGATGACTTTGTTGGCTCTGGATACGAACTGGATTTAGGTCGCGAAGCACTTACTGCATACAATAGCCAACCCCTAGACGCGCTTGGCTTTGTAATTGATCCGTTCCGTCAAGAATAGTAATCGGTAAATCTAACGTGTATAGAGGGCTCAATGGCCCTCTTTTTTATAAAAAGTTGCTTGGGGGCAGTATGGACAGAATCATAAAGATCAACGAAGAAAAGAAGGCACAAGTAAAAAAAGCACTTACACTAGCATTCAAGTGCGTAAATGCTATTCAAGGCAAACGTCTTAGAAGCATCCGAACCCAACCTATTCAGAGCAAATACGGAAATTCCGACAAGGTGCTAGCATGCTGGTACAAACAGGTACGTGAATTCGAAACCAAACTTGGGTACTTACTGGATGATTTAAATACGGTGCTCCCTTATCTGGAGTGGGTCAATCAAGTACAAGATTTAGGAATCAAAAAATCTGAATGCAAAGGCCAACTTTTAGAGGTTGATTACATTACATGTAATCTCCTTACCAATCTGATTTACAAGTGTACCGCTTTTACAGAATCCTCAGAACACCAAGTAGGTCGATTTACATTCCACGAAATACTTCATGAGTTCATAAATTTAATGACTGTAAGGCATGCACTTGTTTACGGGCTACCACCTAAAATTGAAACAGTCTTCCTAAAGATGATCCGCAATAAACAATCAAGCTTTTTTAAGAATGGCTTTATCCCAGATCTGTTTGTTGTTGATGCTTGCAGTGAGATCAATAACACACTTAAAGCCATTAAATGTAGTAAAGATCGCGTATCTACCCACTCTGTAGAGCCTGGGTATAAGCTTACAGCTGAAGAAGCTAGCTACTACGATTTATATATACTGTAGAAAAATTTGACTGGTCATTATGGCCAGTCAAGCGCTCTCCACTAACAGGGGTCCCCCCTAGTCGCCACCGAGGCCCACCCGCCGGACTTACCCCTTGCAATGCTAGGCCTCGTGCCTCGCCAAGTATTGCCGCTCAAGGCTGTTGTCCACCAGCGCTAGGACATTGCCAACCAACCCCCGTTGTCACCGTCCTAGCAGAATTCTGGTGGCCATATGATTCGCCTTCGGCGAGCTAAAAGCATTTGTATCGCTTTTCTTAACGACTTCGCCTAAAAAGCTTTCCCTCTGTCGAGCCCCATTGTGGCCCCTTTGTCCGGACCAAAGTCAACAAATATAGTTAATTATATTTAACAATCATATGTGTATTAATATGGTATTTATGTGTGAGGTTAGATATAATTATTAACAGTTAATCAATGATATACATTGCTTGGGGGCAGTATGGAAAATTTAGCATTAAAGTTAGTACCCGTTTCAGAACAATTTGAATCAGAATCCTTTTATCAAACACCTGAAGAGATCAAGAAGGAGTTCGAGGTCTCCTCAAAAACTTCAATCGCACGTAAATCTGTTAGTGCCCCATTAAAACAGTTTCTCTCACAGTTCCCTCATTTAGTGTCAGCCCCAGCTTTGAACTATGCGAAAGGGCGTGAACAAGAAAGTAAGGACACTCAAGCTATATACGATTTATCAGGTATGTGTGCAGAGTACGATTACACATTTTGTCCTGATCTAGACATTCTTAAAGCGCATTACTCATTTGTATATTGTGGATATTGCACCAATGTATTGCCCCCTTTACCCAGAAAACAGGTCTGGAAAAACCTAGCTAAGCTCTGTAGTCAAGAGGGCGGCATAGTCGTTGTTTCAGCTCGCTCTAATACGGACCGAGGAATTAAGGGAGTACCGGAGTTTGATGGGTTTCGTACACTCCGAGGTACGTATCAAAAAGGATATTTTAAAGATGAGTTGTTTTTTGAGGCGAAAGAAGTCTTTTCCCACGTAATAGAGCTCAAAACAAAGGGCGCATTTAGGATGGTCATTTGTTCACACTCGAACATCAATTTAGACCAAGGGGAAGGCTAATGTTTGATATCAACAACCAATATACAACAGTTGAGCTTAGCACTGGCCATATAAAGGAAGGAGATGTAGTTGCCCTTGATGAAATCTCTAAGGAAGAATTTTCATTAGTAGCAAAACGAAATACGGGCTATTTCATTAAATTGCATACACAACACGATTTAAATATCCGTAAAGAATATTCTGACGAGCTAAATTTTATTCTTTCGAAAGCAGCCCAATTGGGTTTTAAGTGTGTAGAGTTAGATTCAGATGCAGGAGAAGAGCGATCATTGCCGATCTTTGAGTGGTCCTAACCTATAGAATTTAGCCATCGTCTCGGTGGCTAAATTGCTCTCCACTAATAGGGGTTCCCCCTAGTCGCCACCGAGGCCCACCCGCCGGACTTACCCCTGCATCCCTAAGGCTCGTTCCTCACCAAGTGCTGCCGCTCAAGGCTGTTGTCCACCAGCGCTAGTACGATGCCAACAAACCCCCGTTGTCACCGTCCTAGCAGAATGCTGGTGGCCATATGAATCGCCTTCGGCGAGCAAAAAGCATTTGTATCGCTTTTCCTAACGGCTTCGCCTAAAAAGCTGACCCTCTATCGAGCCCTATTGTGTCGCCTTTGTCCGGCCAAAAGTCAATAAATAAAGTTAAATATATTTAACTAAATTTAGTGTTGTTATGTGGTATTTAATAGTCTATTTGGTATAATGGCTATTATGGATTGGGGCAGAAATGCTTTAATCGTTGATTGATATTCAGGGCTTGGGGGCTTTATGAAAATTATCGTAACTGAAGGTGCATTTAAAGGTTGCAAGGGAGCACTACTTGAAGTGCTGGAAGATGGATTCTCTTATGTAAAACTTGAGACTTCAAAGGGTAGTGAAATTAAAGTTGTTTTGCGGGGCAATGAGTTTGACCAATATACGGAGTTTTTAACTTCAGTTCGATTTGGCTCTTCAGAGAGCAAAGCTTTCGTTGTCAGTGCTATCAATCCTAAGCATGCAGCCTATATTGCAGCCCAGAACATTAAAGAGTGTTGTAAAAATGAAAATGTTCATGACTTTTTTGTCGATTTGGTAGCTGACCGGGAATTCAATATCAGTCAAGGATTTCAGTTCTCATCCAAAGAGCTAGAGCAAGATTTGTTTACTGGCTTAATAGCTTAATCTCAAGGAGTAAGAGAGGAATATCCATGCTGAAATATATTGAAAATAGCTTAACTTCAATACCATTGTGCGAATCAAGGTTTACTTCTGGAGAGGAGGTCATTGTCGTTAATGGTTATGGCTTAGTTCTGCAAGGCTTCAAAGTGATAGGTTTCTCACAACCGTGTCAAGAGAGGCAAGCCTATATTCACTTAGATTGGGACTGCTATTGGTTCTCATTACCAGATAGCAGGGTATTTAAAACCTATGAGCTGAGCTCTTTTTATCGTATCTACTCACCAACCAAAGGATTTTTAGGTTTGGACGATGATAACAGCCTGATCTGGCTCAGTAACTCGCAATACAGTGAACTTTACAGTCAAACCACAAAAGACAATTTTTCAGCTACTTCAATGTGTGAAAACGGTGTTGCTGATGCTGTTTATGTTAAAGCATTAGACTCAGAACCTACCAGGGATTAACGCTCCCCAAGCGACCAGCCCCGGCAATATTGTCGGGGTTTTTTTTGTCTCTCGTGTTAATGAAATCATAGAACTAAAATAGAAACTTAAAATTGCTCTCCACTAATAGGGGGTTCCCCTAGTCGCCACCGAGGCCCACCCGCCGGACTTACCCCAGCATCACTAGGGCTCGTCCCTCACCAAGTTCTGCCGCTCAAGGCTGTTGTCCACCAGCGCTAGTACGATTCCAACCAACCCCCGTTGTCACCGTCCTAGCAGAATGCTGGTGGCCATATGAATCGCCTTCGGCAAGCAAAAAGCATTTGTATCGCTTTTCTTAACGGCTTCGCCTAAAAAGCTGACCCTCTATCGAGCCCTATTGTGACGCCTTTGTCCGGGGCAAAGTCAATGTGATTAGTTAATTATATTTTACTTTATTTAGTGTTTAAATATGGTATTTGTCTATGGGGTTAGATATAATTATTACCAGTTAATCAATTAGATATATTGCTTGGGGGCATTATGGAAATTACAACATTTATAGACGAAGATGGTCTGTCATTCATTCTTTCACAATCATTAGGAAATGTTGAGGTGCTTTATGACTGCGGCTCTTCCGTACTTCTAGACACCCCTAGTAAAGCGGAATACAAAAAAAAATTTGGTGCTAGTCGTCCCTCAAGAGCAATAGTTGTTCACAGCGATACAAAGCCCAATTGCTTAAAGAGTCTGTTCATTATCAACAATATGAAAATGTCGGCACCCTTAGAAGACACTTTCTATTACCAATGGCTGGAGAGAAATGAGTGCGATACTCGCCAGGTAACAGGCAATAAGATCATTGATAAAGCCAATTTTTTGAACGCTCTTGGTTTCCACCCAGACATTCACTTCATCAGTGAGGATACTTTGACTGTAATCAAGCATGCACATGACCATTTCTTTTTCAACAAACTTAATGAGAAAGAGCAATCTGATGATCACTCCATTGAACATGAACTGTCATTGCTTCTACCAATAGACAACACACTAGTATTACCTCAAAAGCAGCTGAAGCACTACAAAGCGATAAAGAACTTATTACTTAAGGCTGGAGGCAAATACAAAAAAGGTGCATTTCATTTCGAGTATAGAAACGTAGTTGATATACAAAAGAAACTTATCGAAGGAGAAGAGCTCAATGATAAGAAAAAATACCAAATGTTTTTCTCTCCGGACACTCTAGCAGATGAAATGATGATTGACTTAGATCTCAGGCCTGAACATAGATGGATGGAACCTAGTTGCGGCGATGGTAGGTGTGCAAATCGTATGGCTCGAATTAGTGATAATGGTGTTGCTATCGAGCTGAACCCTCAGAACTTCGACATGCTTAAGCATCATAGATACGCAACTCACTGTATGGACTTTATGGAGTACCCTGAGGGTAATAAGTTCGACCGTATTTTGGCTAACCCCCCATTCAATAAGCACCAGGACATTAAGCATATAAGAAAGATGTTCAATCACTTAGACATCGGTGGCCGCTTAGTTACCATAGCAAGTGATGGAGCGGTTAACGGGACCCGTAGAATTCAAAGAGAATTCCAAGAATGGCTGAAGGAGCTGGGCGCATCGGTCACTAGTTGTAAAGAAGGGACTTTCTCCGAATCTGGTACACAAGTGAAGACTGTAAAAATAGTGATTTCAAAAGGTAAATCTAATGAGTGTTAAATGTATAGCAAGACCTAAAGAAGGCGAGAGCTGTTTAATTACTGGACTAGAGGCATCTAATCTATATTGCTATGGGGAAAATTTTATCTTGAAGGAGTTGGTACCAGCTCCAGCTGATGGTTGGACCTACGAAGATTTAGAGGAGTGCTGCTCTAAGTTTGAATACGATTATGCAGATGTCTATCTAGGCGAGCAATGGATAGGCAGCACAGAAATTTAGTGGTTAATTGAGAATGCCATGGCCTTAGATTTTTTAAGGGCCATGTCACCCCAGGAATTCACTAAAGACGAACAGAGTAATAGAAAAAATACCACAACATAGATGTTATAATGTGGTATTTTAATTCGTGTTTTGTTATACTCTTTACATGGCTTGTTAATAAATTCAATTGCTTGGGGGCAATATGAGACACAATAATATTCTCATTTCTTTTGAAGAAATGAAGCAATTTCTCAAGTTTCATTACAGACATTCACGGCTATA
Source organism: Vibrio sp. Vb2880 (assembly GCF_033337975.1). Taxonomy (NCBI): domain Bacteria; kingdom Pseudomonadati; phylum Pseudomonadota; class Gammaproteobacteria; order Vibrionales; family Vibrionaceae; genus Vibrio; species Vibrio sp. Vb2880. The sequence goes on along the minus strand of NZ_JAWORT010000015.1, from coordinate 68,799 downwards.
TGGCCGTAACAAAGATAATGGCTGGGATGATGGATACGGTGACCGCATTGTAGAGGCTTATCATATCGATATCATTAACGGTAAGCGCTGCTATATCTCCCGGCATGAGCACCAGAAAGCTGATGGCTTAAGTTTCTCTTCCCAGGATGTATTCAACTATATTGGATACATTTCATCAAATGACACCCTCGAGGCTGAGCTTGAAGTGTTAAAAGAAATGCTAGGCACTGACAGTCAAACAGAACCTAAGTTAGGTAAGAGCTCACATGTTACTACTAAAGATTTGGCAAAACAGAAATATGCTATTTACACGAGAATTTTAAGCCTTCGACCTCGAGCTAAAGTTTCTTGAGGATTACCAGTATAAAGTTTTATTTCGTTCGGCAACTAGGAGCTAATCTTATGAGTAACAATATTATCGCTTTCTTATTAATAGCAGCACTTTCTCCCTCGGTCAGCGCGGTGGGTCAAATCGATGAGAACGTGAAATATACCTCAATACCAACGGTTCATCATCTGAACCAAAAGTAGTAGAGATACTTCAAAACCCCTCAAAAAAACTCAGTGTTAAGCACTGAGTTTTTTTTTGTCCTGTGAACAAGATATTGAGATGAATTTTCTCTCCACTAATAGGGGTTCCCCCTAGTCGCCACCGAGGCCCACCCGCCGGACTTACCCCTGCATCCCTAAGGCTCGTTCCTCACCAAGTGCTGCCGCTCAAGGCTGTTGTCCACCAGCGCTAGTACGATGCCAACAAACCCCCGTTGTCACCGTCCTAGCAGAATGCTGGTGGCCATATGAATCGCCTTCGGCGAGCAAAAAGCATTTGTATCGCTTTTCTTAACGGCTTCGCCTAAAAAGCTGACCCTCTATCGAGCCCTATTGTGACGCCCTTGTTCGGGCCAAAGTCAATAAATAAAGTTAAGTATATTTTACTATTTATAGTGTGTTAATATGGTATTTATTGGGGGTGTGAGTTATAATGTTTTTAAGTTAAGAGAACAACTTATTCTTAATCTATTTTTCCGATGCTTGGGGGCAACGATGATTAAACCAATTTCAGTTACTGTATTATTTTCTGAATCAAAAATGCTTGAAGAGAAAGATTACTCTATCGAAGATTTTGAACAACTTGCTCATGAAGTAGCTGCAAAATGCGAACTAGGGTATGAAAAGACAGATGTTAAGGTAACTTTCGATTCTGGCACGATTTTCAATATTGACCTAAGCCTGGGTCGTGGTTGCGACAAAAGTATAAAAGAGCGCCTAGGGAAGTTGAAATCGTATGTAGAAGAATTCAAGGAGCGATTGACACGAGAAGAGCTGCTTGAGTTTGGTTTTCTAACTAAGGTCGATTTAGAAGATATCGACAACAGCAAGAACAAGGCACTTTATTCCTCTATTATTGCCGAAGAAGCTAAGCGCAAGGAAGAGGAAGAAAAGAAAGCATACGAAGAAAGGCAAAAGCGCATAATGGAACATCGGAAAGCGGTAGAGGCTTTCCAGGACAACTTATCTATCCCTGAAGATGCCCAGGCGGTTATCGTTGCCAAATTTACCTCTATGAGTGATAGATCAGACCCTTATACTGATTATTATGAAACACAAACTAATAGAACCATCATCCTGGCATGGTCAAAGCACACCCGAGATCTATTTTCTGAGATGCGTAAAGCAGCGCTAAACCACCAAGACACCGCAGCCCTATCCGACAAAGAGCTTAGTACAGAGCACAGAGAAAAGTATTCTATGGGACGAGGCTTTTATCTGACAAATAAAGATTACATTCGTTGCGGTATAGAAATTAGAAAGATAGTGCTCAACACGAACGATAAAAAATCAAGTGTTCCTTATGGAGAAATAGCTATTCCAGAAAAGAAGGTTACTGGCAAGAAAACAGAAAACAGTAGTAATCAATCCGAAGTAGACCTTAAGAACTCTATTGTTGGGAAGGCCAAGCCAATTGAGGTGATGCATCACACAAAAAAAGGCCATTTAGTTTTCGTGGTGAACTTCGAAGAAAAACAAAGCCCTGATGTTTTTAAGTCGTTGCTTTCAGTGGCTAAGGAGAACAATGGGTATTACTCAAAGTTTAAATCTGATGGCGCTATCCCAGGTTTTCATTTTACTGACCGTTCGGATGTAAATGGCTTCTTCAAATGCATTGGTATGTTGGCTGATTACTCATGCCTTAACGAGCCATCTAGTAATGGTCAGCAAGACAACTCTAACAAGGAGCCTATCAAGCTTAATCATTCCGAAGTCGTCAGCGTCGAAAGTGGAAAAGAGAAGGAAGGGCAAGGAAGTAGCTACATCAAATCTATGATTGCCAATAAGAAAAAGCAACATGAAGATGTAAAGAAATGGATTGGATTTACTAAGGTTATCACAGTACAGGTGGGTAGCTTTCCACAGGAACAGATAGATAAGCAGTCATTTCTCGATATGTCAGAGTTGTTCTTAATGTCAGAACCAATCGTTAGTAATAACACTGTGGTTTATAGCTATGAAGATACGATTTTCACACTCGAACTTGAAGCAAACATTAGCTTGAATGTACATTAGACTTGGTATTGGTTTTGGGTTGTTTTTTATGTGGAAATTATATTATTACAATTTAGGTGGGTCAGCAGTAGAGAGAAAGCCTGAACCTCTTTCGCATACTTTAGAAGACAGCCTGAACATTCTCGAGCGTAGGTTTAAAAGCCAATGCCTAACAGAAGTGGTGAAGGCTAAACATTTTTCCTTGTACTCTATCTGTGTCCCCCATAAGGGAAAGAGCAATCAAAAGTCAATTAGTGGAAGATTGCTGGTATATAGAGAACCAGCACCAGAATAACCGCTCCCCAAGCGACCAGCCCCGGCAATATTGTCGGGGCTTTTTTTTCTCTGGTGTACATAAAACCAATCAACTACAATCGAAACATAAAAATTTCTCTCCACTAATAGGGGATACCCCTAGTCGCCACCGAGGCCCACCCGCCGGACTTACCCCTGCAGCGCTAAGGTTCGTTCCTCACTAAGTGCTGCCGCTCAAGGCTGTTGACCTCCAGCGCTAGGTCGTTGCCAACAAACCCCCGTTGTCACCGTCCTAGCAGAATGCTGGTGGCCATATGATTCGCCTTCGGCGAGCTAGAAGCATTTGTATCGCTTTTCTTAACGGCTTCGCCTAAAAAGCTGACCCTCTATCGAGCCCTATTGTGTTGCCTTTGTCCGGTCCAAAGTCAATCAATATAGTTCAGTATATTTTACTATGTAAAATGTGTAAATGTGGTATTTTAGGGCGTGTTTTAGTATAATTTCCTTAGTTGCTTATGTAACTATCTATTTGAAAACAATTGCTTGGGGGCAATATGAAAACAGAGTTCTGCAATTACGATAATCTTAAAAAAGTCGCTCAAGGCCAAGCAATGCTCTTTGTTTGGCCAAATGAATTAATCAATAAATCACTCACAACAATTTCTTTTACTGATGAATCTAAAGAACTAGGTCTTCAACCACTACTGATAGACGCATTCACTGCTTCCATATTAGTAAAGGTGTTAGATGCGCTAAGAGAATCAACGCAAGATAAGGTTAAAGAGAGAATTCAAACAGACAGAGCGAACTTCTGTCTGTTCTACGAAAGAGCAATGAGTGTCATCTGACAAGCAAGATCATTTGTAAATGTTAGGAGGAAAGACATGTTTAAGTACTTACCAATAGCAGCTTTTCAAGCTGAATCGTTGCCAGAGACGAATGCAATTGCTACTACCCCCGATAAAACTGAATATTATCTAGACATAGCCGCTGCCAAGGAGCTTTCAGTATATGACCAACTGGTAGATATTGAGCCAGAAATTGCCACATTGGCTGAAAGCGGTACGGAAGTAATAAACCTAAGTGTTTACTAATTAATGGGTACTTGACCCCAGGTAAGCCGCAATGAGTAAACATTGCGGCTTACCTGCTCTCCACTAACAGGGGTTCCCCCTAGTCGCCACCGAGGCCCACCCGCCGGACTTACCCTTGCAATGCTAGGTCTCGTGCCTCGCCAAGTATTGCCGCTCAAGGCTGTTGTCCACCAGCGCCAGGACATTGCCAACAAACCCCCGTTGTCACCGTCCTAGCAGAATGCTGGTGGCCATTAGAATCGCCTTCGGCGAGCTAAAAGCATTTGTATCGCTTTTCTTAACGGCTTCGCCTAAAAAGCTGACCCTCTGTCGAGCCCCATTGTGTCGCCTTTGTCCGAGGTAAAGTCAATCAATATAGTTAAGTATATTTAACCATATTAGGTGTGTGAATGTGGTATCTTATGGCATGTTTTAGTATAATTTCTTTAATTGCTAATGTAACAATACATTTGAAAAACAATTGCTTGGGGGCAATATGACCAAAACAATAAGCAGCTTATCTATAAGCAAGAGAAAGAAGTACATAACTACCTGCGGAAAGACCATATCGTTGTGCCCTGAAATGCACATCTGTAACTATAATTACATGGATCAATATGGTACTCAGATTGCGAGAAGGAAAGAGCTGTTCCAGAAGAATGAAAATGCATATCTCTATTTTTCATACAATCTGGAACCAGGCAGTCCAGTGTATTACTTTTCGAATGGTTACAATGGGATTCACATCGATGACGTAGACCGGGAGGACTGTCTATTCTTCGGTATTATCCTCACTACTCAGATCATAGAAACGGACCTACTCATCATTTTTTTAATGTCTAAGATGCTGGTCAAAAAGAAAATCAGAGAAGGGACATATGTCTATGGCATTCATGACAAGACACTACCAGGACAGCTAGCACACCACGAAGTCGTATGGGATAAGCGCAAACAACTTTTCAACGATCATTCTGAAGTAATTAAGAAAATAAATGAGATTCATAGCTACCTTACAAGCAAGGAGATATTAGAACTCCATAAGGAGGCCGTTCATCATTCAATCACTGCTAGTAAGGAGAATGTATGAGATTAGTAGGATTAAAGGTATTCAATAAAGATAAAGTATTAAAAGGGAAGGTTACCCAGCAATACACATCCAGTACTGATGATAGGGAGGTGCTACTAATCAACGATGATTATGAGATCTGTATAGAGCAGGTTGATTACATACTCTTCACTCTAAAGCCGGATGAGCGTGGTGAGCATCTAAGAATAAAATAACCTTATGATAGCGGCTCAGGTCCGCTATCGAGCCTTAAGCCAGAAGAAAACATAATATCAGTCTCTTTCAATATCAAAGCTCTCAATAGACTACCAAAATTACATGTGTATAAATGTGGTATTTAACTCGGCCACTTGCTATAATATATAATAGTTGTTAGCAATTGCTTGGGGGCAATATGAAATTTAGAGAAATTGATGGAAAGCAACAGGTTTGTTTCGAACTGGAGGACATTCCAAGTTTTGGCAGTGACATCTGGTTTCAGGTCGAATGCTTAGATGGTCTGTATTGTTTGCTTCTTAGTTACCTACGAAATTGCGGACCAACAAAGCAAGAAGAGACGATAAATAAAAAACGTAGACTCGCATTGCTACACATAAGAAAAGCATGGTGGATAATAAAAAGACAGAGATTACCTTTAGATGTCGTCAAAGGATTTAGTGTGTCAAACAAGTTTGCAAAACTTAAAGGCTTTACAGTTCTAGGATAGATTAAACTACAAGGTAATTGAGTGATGACTGATACAAGTGATCTACGACATGTGTATAGGCTAACACAGCTTGGCAGTGGTACATGTAAGTTTGGCGACTGTGAAGTTTGCAACGAGCATTTTGATACCGGTTACTACCTAGTTCAAATGAGAGTGTATCTGAATAGATTTACCGGGAATGAACATTTGACATATTCAGGGTGTTTTACACTATTTGGTCATAAAGAGTGCTTGATTACTCAAACATGACTATATCGATGATTTTTATCATACGCTAAAAAGAGGCTCCCAAGGGAGCCTCTTTTTATTAGGTGGGTTTGTGAGATTTTAGCTCTCCACTAAGAGGGGTCCCCCCTAGTCGCCACCGAGGCCCACCCGCCGGACTTACCCCTGCATCCCTAAGGCTCGTCCCTCACCAAGTTCTGCCGCTCAAGGCTGTTGTCCACCAGCGCTAGGACGATGCCAACAAACCCCCGTTGTCACCGTCCTAGCAGAATGCTGGTGGCCATATGAATCGCCTTCGGCGAGCAAAAAGAATTTGTATCGCTTTTCTTAACGGCTTCGCCTAAAAAGCTGACCCTCTATCGAGCCCTATTGTGTTGCCTTTGTCCTTCCCAAAGTCAATAAAATATGGGAACAATAATTTATAAAATATTGTGTTATCATATGGTATATTTGTAAGGGTTAGTATATAATAACGCCAGTTTAATCAATTATTTAAATGCTTGGGGGCATGTATGGAATTAAATACTTTTACACATATGGTTACTGGAGAGGAAACTTTTATACCTGCTATGGTATTCATCCCTAACACGAACCAGCGCTTATCAGTGATGTACTGCGAAGAGTTAAAGGCGGTTGTTTGTATCAATGGGGGTTTATTCCTACCAGCTGACACTGAAGCAGCTTGCAATGGAGGCGTTGCTGGTACTCTTCAACTAGCATCGGCTTATGAAGTAGGACAGAAAGAGGACACTAAAAAAACAATCAAGCTAGGCTCATGTGAACCAGGCACAGCAACAGAATTTGGTACTGTTAGTAAGTCAACAAACACAAAACAATATAACGCTATCGTCTTATACAACTCAATAACTGGGAGTATTCATTCAGCGTATGATGACGAAGAAAAGGCAAATAGCGCTTTTGATAAAATCTGGTCATTAACGCAGTTCCCATCAATGAGGCTCAAAAAGCTGACTTACTGGTCAGACATTGGTAAGGCTCATCAATACCTAGAAGGTGTATCAGTAGACTCTTGTTGTGCTTGATATCAACAACCTGCCCAAAGCGGCAGGTTGTTGATTTGCTCTCCACTAACAGGGTTCCCCTAGTCGCCACCGAGGCCCACCCGCCGGACTTACCCCTGCAGCGCTAAGGTTCGTTCCTCACTAAGTGCTGCCGCTCAAGGCTGTTGACCTCCAGCGCTAGGTCGTTGCCAACAAACCCCCGTTGTCACCGACCTAGCAGAATGCTGGTGGTCATAAGATTCGCCTACGGCGAGCTAAAAGCATTTGTATCGCTTTTCTTAACGGCTTCGCCTAAAAAGCTGACCCTCTATCGAGCCCTATTGTGTCGCCTTTGTCGGGGCTAATGTCAATCAAAAAAGGCAACAATAATTATTAAATATTTGGTGTTACAATGTGGTATTTTTTGGGGTGAGGGTGTATAATAAATACATGAAAACAAAGGCATAGTTTTCATGTTAACTGATTTTTAAATAGCTTGGGGGCTAAAATATGTCAATTGATAAAAACTTCGCATACTCACTTCCTTGTACTGTAGGTAAGCAATTCAAACCATTTCATCTAGTGAATGTTCCAGCTTCAGTATTGGTCTCACTACTAAACATCGATAACAAGGGTAGTGTACTTAAACGTAGCCAGCGAGAGGTAAATATGAAGCGAGCGAAAGATTTCGCGAAATACCTTGTGAACAACTATAAGCGTTTTTACATCATCCCAACTATCATTGGTGTGGTTGTGTCGAAGAAAGATAAAAAGCCTGAATTTGAAGAGGTTATGGAAGGAGCGCGAGTTGGTCTACTTCATATATCTATGGATAGTTCCATTAAGCTATTCGATGGCCAACATCGTTCTGTTGGAATCGACTTCGCTCTAGAAATGTTGTGTGATGAACTCGCCGAGTTAGGTTTTGATCTAGAGAACGTAGATGTTCCTATTATGCTATATACGAACTTGACACTTAAAGAGAGGCAGTTGGGCTTTTGTGACATCAACCAAAACTTGGCCAAACCTCAACAAAGTATTTCAGATGCCTTTAATACACGTGACCCTCTTCCATGTTTAGCTCGTTACATAACTGAGAACTGCGTTGCGTTTAAAGACCTGGTTGATATGGAGCACAATACGATCACCAAGAAGTCTGAAAAGTACTTTCCTTTGAAAGCTATCAAAGATATCAACCAAATCCTGCTGGGGTTGAGTAAGGAAGTAAAAGAAATCTCTGATTCAAAGTACCAGCTAGCAAACGAGTTTTGGACTACTGTTTCTAGAGCCATGGGTTGGGGAGGCTTAGCATTCAGCGATACGTCAGCAGAAGAATTCCGTAATACCTGTATTCTAACTCATGTAGCTACACTAAAGGCTGTTGCAGTAGCTGGAAATATCGCAATGAATCACTATGGCTCTCTCGAAGCAGTTCAGTGGGATAAGCTTGAAGAACTTAACTACTCACGCGATCTAGGTACGTCTGACTTTACTGGCCGCATCATAGATGACAAGAGTGGCAATATGTCAGTGAATAAAACTAGCATTGACTTGGCTGCAAATAAACTCCTTACAACCCTGGGTGTACCACTTTCTGAAGCACGGCAAAAGTTAGAGGATCAGTACTTTGGTTCTCAAAGTATGAGCGATGATAGTGGTGACATTAATGGAGCAACAGAACAAGCCGCTTAACCAAGCTTTAATTAGAGAAGCCCTGACTAAGTTCAGGGCTTTTTGTTGCGAGTAAACAATATAACGCATTCACAATTTTCTCTCCACTAACAGGGGTTTCCCCTAGTCGCCACCGAGGCCCACCCGCCGGACTTACCCCTAAGCACTAAGAATCGTTCCTCTTCAAGTGCTTCATTTAATGAAACCCTAGAGCAATCTGATTGCCAAAGAAAAGAATTTGTCATTCAGATTGCTACCCTAGGGTGCAAAAGTTTATCTCGCTCAAGGCTGCTAGACCTCCAGCGCCATAGAAATGCCAACATAAACCCCGTTGTCATTGCTATGGCAGGGTGCTGGTGGTCTAAATGAATCGCCTTCGGCGAGCTAAAAGCATTTGTATCGCTTTTCTTAACGGCTTCGCCTAAAAAGCTGACCCTCTATCGAGCCCTATTGTGTCGCCTTTGTCGGGGCTAATGTCAATCGAAAGGACAATACTTATTTTTCAATACATCGTGTTATTATGTGGTATTTAACTGGGTGGTTTGATATAATAAATACAAGTAAGTTACTGTTTATATTGTTAAATTGCTTGGGGGCATTATGAAGACAGTTATTCAAAACATTGAAAAAGTGACTATTGGTCATATAGTAGGCGGGGTTAAACAGGAGTCAGAAGTACGTCTATTAATCATTGAATCTAAGGACGTTGGCACGTTCGCTACATGTGTAGTAGAGAATGATGAATTTGGTACAAGCTTGTATGAGGTATGTAGCGTCAAAAGTCTAGACAACATTGTTGATGATGTTCAACAAGGCAGAAAGGTCGCGCTTAGTACATGGGAGCCTACCTTAATCCCTAATGTCGAGTATGTAGCGGAGCAGTTTGAGATCGCAGAGCTATTGAGTAACAAACCAAATCACATTAGTTTATTGAAGTAGGGGCACCACTATGAGAACTGAGAAACAGATTGAGCTAATTAGTAAGCACTATAAAGACCAGATCAGTGTATTCAGCGGAGAACCGCATCTAATGGTATGGACAGAAAAAGGAACTGGCTTTGTTTCAGTCAAAGAAATGTCTCAGAATAAATTCGATGAATTCTTGAAGGTTGCCCTTAAGCGTGAAGAAAAAGCTAACAATGAAGTTAAGCTAAAACAGATTTGTGCAGATTTCGGGGTTCTAGAAATACTTCAGTCAACGGCTCAATGGCGGGATTCAATCGAATCATTATTGACCTTGTTTTCTTTTGCGTTACTTCCGACACGCCTTGTGGAGCTAGAGAAGGAGCTTGAAAGAGCAGCGTTGTCATTCGACCATCAATAGATAAATATTGCTCAGATTTACTGGGCAATATTTGCTCTCCACTAACAGGGGTTCCCCCTAGTCGCCACCGAGGCCCACCCGCCGGACTTACCCCTACATCACTAAAGCTCGTGCCTCGCTAAGTGCTGTCATTGAAATTTCATTCAAACCTAAATCACTATGGACGCCAACAAAAATCCGTTGTCATCCATAGTGCAGTGGTAAGGTTTGATGAATTTCAATGTATCGCTCAAGGCTGTTAGACCTCCAGCGCCATAGCAATGCCAACATAAACCCCGTTGTCATTGCTATGGCAGGGTGCTGGTGGTCTAAATGAATCGCCTTCGGCGAGCTAGAAGCTTTTGTATCGCTTTTCTTAACGGCTTCGCCTAAAAAGCTGACCCTCTGTCGAGCCCTATTGTGTCGTCTTTGTCCGGTCTAAAGTCAACTAGAATAGTTAAGTATATTTTACTTTATTGTGTGTTCTAATATGGTATTTATAGTTGCGTTTATTTATAATACATACTCTGAACAAATAAATATCATAGGCTTGGGGGCAGTATGAAATTAGAAGTTATCATCAATAATTACACCATTATTTGCAGTCGTTTATTCGGTTATGTTGGGAAAAACAATGTCGGTTTAGTAGAGGGTAAGTTTATTTCGATTACCTATGAAAAGGTGATCAATGATTCAATATACATGGACTCAGACATAGCTTTTATCTTAGGTACTAACTCGGATATCGACACAAGACATAATATCGTAGAAATCCTAAGTTGCTTATCAGAGGAAGGGCATCGTGGTTCTTCTTTATCAAAAGTAATTTCAATAGGTAAGTTTCTTCTAGGGAAGAAGTTTAATGAACCTAGGTTAAAAGTGATGAAACAGTTTAGGGGAAAGACGGTTTCTACTTATGAATGGGATGTGTCAGGACAACCCTTAATAATCGAACAGACCAATGAGCCAGATTCATTATTATCTAGTTTCAAACTTATCTAGTGATATCTGACATATATCAATTGAACATACTAGCTAATTGAAAAGGAATATATTAAGGGTAGGGGGAACATATTGAATTTAGCAGCATTGTTATTACGCATTTACGCAGTAGCTGACGCTCTAACATTTATTTTTGAGCGTTTGGGTTTCTCAAATGTGGCTGATGCTTTTACAGTATTTGTACTAATTGTTGGGTTTGCAGAGGCTTTCGGTCTAATAGATAAAATTGTAGAAACTATCAAAACGAAAACGAGTACAAAGCAAAGAGTAAAATTGGCGATACTTTTAATTTTAATACTAATAACTATCCAATTGTAACAAGTAAATTTGTTTCAATTGGACGCTCTCCACTAATAGGGGTTCCCCCTAGTCGCCACCGAGGCCCACCCGCCGGACTTACCCCTACATCACTAAAGCTCGTTCCTCGCTAAGTGTTGTCATTGAAATTTCAATCAAACCTAATTCACTATGGACGCCAACAAAAAGACGTTGTCATCCTTAGTGCAGTAATAAGGTTTGATGCATTTCAATGTATCGCTCAAGGCTGCTAGACCTCCAGCGCCATAGCAATGCCAACATAAACCCCGTTGTCATTGCTATGGCAGGGGGCTGGTGGCCTAAATGATCTGCCTTCGGCAGCTAAAAGAAATTTCAACGCTTTTCTTAACGGCTTCGCCTAAAAAGCTAACCCTCTATCGAGCCCTATTGTGTCGTCTTTGTCTGGATAAAAGTCAATAATAATAGTTAAGTATATTTTACTTTTGTTTGTGTTTTAATGTGGTATTTTAATCTGGTTTTGGTATAATGGAAACAGTTGGGAATACTACTGGCGGGACAAAAAATGAAAGTAACAGTTCATAACTTCTACATCACTAACGGCAAGATTATTGGTCAAGTTGGTGATAACGATATGGGTTTAACTCAGGGGAGATTCTTTAGCGCGGAATTTCAGAAAAAAACTCCAAACGCTGTCTACTGTGAACTGGGAATAAAATATGAATTCGGCAAAGCCTCAGAAACACCTATCGGAGACCTTGTGAAAGAAAAGTTGTTCGATCTTCAATTCGAGATTACGCAGGGGTCAATAGTTGCTAAGGCACAAGAGTTACTGAGAGAAACGTTTGGTGTGGAAACTACGCCTTCTGTAATTTCAGAAGTCCAGTACAAAACACGTTTAGTACGTAAATTAGAGTGGTCATTCTTTGGTCGCAAGATCACCATGACAGAGTCAATTGATCACTCTGGATATAGCGAATTATCCATTTAAGCACTTAGGGCTAAAGCCCTAAATGCTTAATTTCCCGCTTCTTGGGGGTCACCCCCGACAGCTCGGCCCCAGCCAACCCGTCATCCCCCGATCACAATGCAATATCAAAGAACTTGACATTGATTATTTCGATCTATATTTTGGCGAAGCCCTTTTAATTATTTTAAATTTAAAAGTATTAAAATATTTTAATTCTAAAGAAGGGTCTGCGTTTTGTTTAACAGACTTGTTTTTCTCCCATATTTGTAAATATCAAAAATTACACTGTCCTTTTGGGCTCCTTTCTATGACCTTTAAGTGTCCGATTACTCTCACTGTGACGTAATGCTTTACTCACTTATTAAATGTCCATCGGGTATATTAGCTTGATTAATGCCATCCAATTGCCATTACAGTCCCACCAAATAGCCACTAATCGGTCAGGACAAAAAAGACCCTTTGCCAGGGCATATCTACAACTGTGAGTAATTAAGTGCTGTGGTGGATTTATCTTAAGTTATCAACTTAAGAGCATGTTTTAGCTTTAGACAGCTCAATGTGTGATGTTGCCAAAGCGATAGGTGCGTCCATTTTTAAGATGTTAAGAGACGTATCTTTTGAAATAATGTGAATATTTTGAGTGAAGGCCAGGGGGATGTTGGGGAGAGCAACTGAGGTCTACTTAGAGCAAGGAGCTCAGAACAATTTACTTTAAAATGAGGTTGGAACCTTAATGATAACCTTCCACCTTTGTATTCAGAAATTGAAAATACTATTTATTATTTGACCTATGTGAATAACGAGGTTGGCAAGCAAATGGCTAGTGTGGCACGTGGGGCCATCGACTGTCATCAACTGACTTAGTGTATAGACAGTCAGAGCCAAGTTGTGTTGTTCCGTTAGAACCTCACAAGCGAATGTTAGCTACAAATCAAAGTATTGAGCTCCCATGATGTTCAGATGATTAGGCAAAGAAAACGTCGGTTGCTTGATTCGGCTCTTGACGTATGTGCTAACGTAGAAGCACCAAACTGGCTTAACTGACTACATAAGCTTCCAATTGTCGAGGGCTTAAATTATATATATTTGCAGCCTAAATCGTCGATTTGACGAAGGCGGTGTTCGCGAACATTTTGCATCACTGTAATACGATTAAAGTCTCGGTCAATCATGGGATTTAGCATCGGTTGAGGTACTCAAAGCTCTGCATGTTCATTAAGTATAAGAGGACATATTAAAATTGCTCTTACACTCTTAGTGTATATTATCTATGTTATGTTAAATTCGCGACGATTGGAATTTTGTACACGTAGTTGTTACCACCTACCAAATATCAATAAGTTAGATACCTCCTTTTGAAAGTTGACTATGTGAAATCTCTTTCCCCTGTGAATTTGAAATTTGTGAGTATTAAACATAATGGCCATTTACCATAAAATAGGTTATCAGAAGATCTATTTAACTAAAGTTAAATAGATCTTCTGATAAAAAATAACTTAGTTTTCGATTACTCTTACTAAGATTCGAAGCAATATTTACTCATTTTATTCTTTGGTAGTTTTACTCTATGTCGTTTTTCAATTAACGTTGATACCTTGCTATTCTGGCAATATTCCCATGTATTTTGTCTAATCACTACATCGACTAGGTCTAAATTTAAACCTAAGTATTTTTGTACATTTGAACTGTCAGAAAATTGTACATATACCATTCGATTCTTTTTCGATATATAGAGAGATGATACTTCTATTTGGTAATTTCTCTCCAAGTTCTCCTTTAACTTCTCTCGCCAGTCTTCAATCAACACCTGCCTCCTAAAGTGAAAATATTTGAGGTTGTCACAGACATGCTATATATTGCATTTATCACTAAAAAACAATAGAGATATTTTACTATGTTTAACGACTGTTCAACACTATTTATTGGGTATGATGACGGTAATGCCCAACATAAGATCTCAGCTGAATCTGTTAAAACCTCCTTTCCTACACACATCCAACGTTCGACTGAACGTTTTGCGGTACTAGATGAAACCTTTTCAGTATCAAGTAATGCTCCTGTTCAAACGAAATTTACTTCTGCTGTTACAGGTAACGCTTACACCATTGGTGAGGTAAAACAACCTATTCCCAGGAACGATGACTTCTCCAATAGTGAAGCAGCTCAGGTTTTACTGCAGCATGGCTTAAATCAATTTGGAGATGAGTTACTCAATAAAAAGTACGTTCTTTGTACTGGAATGCCATTAAGACAGTTCTTTAAAACAGATGGGTCCGTCAACGAAAACAATGTTAAGCAAAAGATGCTCTCTATGCAGAGATCTTTTGATCACTTAGGTACTGACCCGGAATCGAAGCTGCGGAAGTCAAATATTGAAGCTCTACTTGTTCAGCCCGAAGCACTAGCAGCCCTTCGTGTATTCCTATTTAAGAGAGATGATTCAGGGATGTTGGTACATAACCCTGAATACATAGGAAAAACGATCGCAATCGCTGATCCTGGTGGTAAAACAACTGATATAGCTGTGTTTGACGATGGAACTATTGATATGGATCGTTCTGTCACCCAGGACATCGGGTTCAATCAGATTGTCAAAAAAGCATCCAACTACCTTTACGATTTAGGTTTCACCACACCCACACATCAGCAGTGCCGTAAGTTAATTGATGAAGGTATTGTTACAGTTCGGGGGGTTGAAAAAGATCATTCAGAATGGGCAGAGAATGCACGGAAGGAGCTAGCTAGTAAGATTTTTGGCGCAATCACTGATACCTTATCTAAAGCTGTAGATATTGATTTAATCATATTCATTGGAGGTACTATTGCCGCATTGCGTGAAGAAATTACACCTTTAATTGAAGAGTATTACGGTAAAGATAACAACTCATTCCTCATACCAGATGAAGCAGACAAGCTAAACGCTTGGGGCCTTGAGTTGTTTGCAGAGCTTTGGTACCAAAACAACAAAAAGAATAAGTAGGCAAAGGTCATGGGGCGCTTTTCATTAAAAGTGGAAATAAGGATACCAAATGATTACTCAACAGAATGCCGAGAGTTAGCGAATTCAAAATCAATAACTCTCAAATCGTTAGTCGAAGAGTTAATTAGAATTGGGTATTTCATCGAAGAGGGTGAGTTCGATAAGCTTATGTATTATTTTGATAACATCCTCCCTCATGAGATCAGAGACTGGGATTGGTGCCGCAACTTAGGGTTACACATTGATAAAGTAAAGAGAAGAGCTAGCATACACATAACGGATTCTTCTGTGTATCACCAAGGTCTCGTTCATACTTATTTGTCTGCACATTCCGAAAACGATCCCAAGCAAGCTCTTAATGATGTCAACCAACATGCTATCAATATGATGAATTCTGCTATTCATTTCCTTCAAAACCAAAGTAATAAAGAAAGGTTTAAGTGTAATGAGTACAAGACACTCGAAAATGTTGAGCAACATTTGGCTAAAATAGCTTCAAGTATTGAAAAGCTTTCAAACCACCCTATTGGCTTTAGAGCTGTTGAGGGGCAAACTGAACAGCCAGATGCTTTTTCTACGAAAGATGATTATCTTGAAAGTAAAGATGGTGTCTCTGATAGCTTAGCTATTGATAATTTCAACATGGAGTCATTGCTGATAGCTTAAGAAAAATGGGGCTAATGGGGCTTAGCACTGTTTAGTTAAGCCCCACTTTTGAAAGGAGTTGGTAGCGATTTTATTCGTCAAAGAGAGCCTCAATTTGTTCATTGTCTAAGTCCCCTTTCCGACTTTTGAACCTATTAAAACCTTGTTTAACTGTTTCTTTAACTCTTGCTTTAACAGCGTTAAAAAAGTCCTTCCAGTCGATCTTGTAATCTGAGTCCAATGTGTATGCAATAATGCTAGGAATTGAAGATCGTGCAACGCTATCCAGAACAGCCATCTCTTGTGGTGTCGGTTCCGCCTCTTCTAAATGCAATTCAAAAACCTTGATCGTTATGTACCACTTCTCACTATCGTAGTGTACTAAGTCACTATCGAATTTCGAAAGGAGAAATTTAATCTCGTTAGAACTTAGTTTATAGGTAGGGAAACCAACGACAATGTTCATGAATTTTGCAGCCATACCATTGTCTATTATTTTTCTTCCTGGAATCTGGCTAGCACTACCCTTTCTGAGCTCGTTTTTGATGTGTGAAAAACTACAACGCTCTGTGAACTTAGCCCTAAGTTCGACTAGGGTGTGTTTTGCTGCTCTATCTGCAATCGTACTTGCTTCAGTTATACTGATTTTTTTGTTCCTATTTTGTTTTAGCAAAATTGCTGTTTTAAGTCTTCTGGCGTATAAGCCAGGGAAACCTTCTAAGTCACTGTAAGGGTAATCGTATGCTGATTCTAAACATTGTTCATACAGTTCCACCCAAGGGCTTTTTAACTCTTCTAGCTCTACAGTCATTGTGAACTCCACTTTCTATTGTTTATAGTCCATTTATAGCATATATCTAATTTTATTAACACAAAGCTGACTTAACATTTGCTATAATATATAATAGAATTCTTAGCAATATGGTTATTACCGCAATATAATAAATACAAAAGTAGTAAACCTTTGATTTAAGGTGATAAGAATGCCAAAAACCAAAAAGTTACTTATCTCTAGGCTGGCAGACATTGTTCAAAAGATTGAACTACTAGAGAATCCCAAACGCAACGCCCGAATTTTAGAGTTGGCACTAGGGCTAAATGGTGAGGGTCCACATACTCAAGCTCAGATTAAAGAATTTCTTGACGTGGAGTACCCAGAAGCAACTGTTAGTACCGAAAGAATCCGTGTCATCAAGAGTGTACTTGTAGATTCGTTTGGCAAGGAACTAGTTAAATCGTGGGATGAGTTTTTCGAAAATCTGTTTGATTACCTGTACTCTCAGGTCCCAATTGAAATTGGGCTACTTGCCCAACGTTTAGCCGATCCCAAATATCAGAGTTTTAACCCCAAGCTTGGACATCAAGAAGCATTTAGTGAAAAACCATTTAATGTTTTGGGGCTGATGAAAATCCTAGAGTTCAGACCAAAAGTCGACACGAGACAACTCAAAATTAAGAGGCTCTATTTTGAGTTCAATGACACACGTATAAAGGGTCGTGAGAGAAATACTAAAGAGTCTACGCTTTTCCTTATTCCAAACAACTTTAACGTTAAGTTAGAAAACCTTCTTAACCACGCAGAACGAGCTGTAAAGTTCAATGGGATGATACAAGAGCAAATCTTACTACCTCTCATGCCTAAAAAGCTGCCTGTACATAAAAGAGAGGAATTAGCTCACTCTTTGCTTATCTGTCATAAGGATTTCATGTGGCTAGATGAGCGATTAGGCTACTTGACCCTAACTAACTCTTTAGATAATAGGATTACAAGATTTGCAGCTAAGATTTTTAAAGTTGTTGATGAGATTTCAATTGCCCTATTTTCATGCCAAATATCAAGAGCAGTACGGGCCCAAGCTCGCGCATTAAGAAGTGACTCAGATTTAGAGTTTCTACAAGAGCGCTCAAATTTATTGAATAATGTCTCTTATGGTTCTGACATACCTTTCAAAGTGCAAGACGCTTTAATGTATTTCGTTAGAGCGGGATTATGCACGATTGATGAGAGCAATACTCTTCGTCCTACTGAGCTGTTACTGGATAACGTTGATGTTTCTCTTCGTCGTTCAGAAGAAATAATGATGGACGTACTAAAGAATGCACCAAACCAAACGTTAAGTAACTCTGAATTCCGCGAGAAAAGCATAAAAGAGATATCTGAGAGGACAGCAAAGCTGTATGACGAACGTTTTGAAGATTTTATTGCTAAGGACATTATTCTTAAGAAAGACCAGCTCGTGCTTTTTAATAGGGATAGCGTTGACTCTTTAAAGAGATGCACTAGAAGCGCTATTGAATCTCAAAGAAGCATTTATAAAGGCGCTCGACAACCTCTTTATCTAAGACTAATTGAACTTGCCAGTTTATATATTGAACGAGCCAAGAAAGCTAACGCTTCAATTGCATCTAATCGTACACAGTTGAGAAAAGCTAAGGCAGATAAGAAGGTGAAGCTTGAGAAAATCGAATCTCTTGAATCAACCTCTTCTGACTTACGTTTGTTAAAAGCAGAGTGCTCTGATTTCTCGTTAAGAGTTGATAAGTTACAAGAGGAACTGCAACGATTAAACAGAAAAGTTTCTCAGTATGAAAAGGCAGGTGAATCTAGGAGATCTTTGTTGAACTCAGAACTTGAAAGGATTCATATTGCTGAAAGACACATGTCATTCTGCGAGCGATTGCTAACTACAAGAGACTCAATTTATGAAAAATCAATTCAAATCGTTGTCGATGAGCTTTGTTCTACTCTGATGTCACTCAAAAGTAGTGAGGTTGATGAAGAAATACTCAAATCCAAGTCAGACGTTGCTATTAACGATGTTCTCGGCTCAATTCTAAACAGAGTTGAAGGCATCGATTCTGAGTTTTCTAATGATCTCGAGAAGCTTAAATTTACTGATATTCTAATCTACCGTGTGATATCAGATTCGATTTCCTTACTCGATAGACTCGACTCTGAGCTACCAGAACCAAATGATAAATTTTCAGATTTGATATTGAATTTGATTTTGGAGTTACCTGAGGATTCCGATGGTAATAGGAGCACTACGTATAGCGAGTTTAAATCAGCTTTAATCGAAAGAGCTATCGCTGACGAAAGAAACCATGCTGTTGGCCACTTCAACCAACATAATAGCTATAGCCCCCTCTTTGTTCGTGTGAGAAAAGCGGAATACTCGTACGTAGGTACTGAAGCTTCTAAGCATGCTGACTTTGAGTATATATAACTAAGAGATCAGGAGTACAAATGCTAAAGATTTTTAACAAATTTATGATGTTACTTGCCCTATTTGCTACCGTAAGTTTGGTGTCATCAGTTGTTGAAGGAAATGCAGTCTTAGTCTTTATGACGTCGGCATTTGTACTTGGTTTGCTATGCATCATTCATAAGTTCAAAGGTGGAGTACTATCTCCTACCCTCTTAAAGGCCGTTGAGGTTGCAGTGGTAATTGTATCTATTGGATGTTTGCTTACAGCTCCTCCCGGCGAGGGATTTTACGTTTTAGCTTGGTTATGGACGACCGTGTTTTTCACGCTGTATAAAAAGGCCGATACTCATGTCTAATTCATTAAGCAAAAAAGTTAACATACGTGGGCCAAATAACTACCAGTTTTTAAAGTGGATTCTGGATGCTAACGATAATTTTTTGGCACTTAACCACTGCAATGACCCGGATGGTTTTCGTACAACATCTAAAGCAATTCAATCTCAGCTTAATAAAATTGATGAAACGGATGTACAGAAGATTCGGTCTACTTTCATGCAATTATTGGTTTTCTTTCCAGAGTCTAGAGTAGATAAGTTCGTCGGTTTGTTTCATGCTGCGAAATCTCGTGATAAAACTTCAACAACCACAATGGCACTGTCTAAGCTTACCAAAAAAAGGTTTGATTCCTTATGTAAGAGAGTAGCTAAGTCTTCAACGAATGATGAGTTTTTAAATCTGCTACTCGATTTAGCGGAGACAGAATATGGGTTGGATGAAAGTAACATGAGGTAGTGGTTTGGTAGGGCCCATATTACTATTCATATTAGAAAATAAAGCAGCTACGATAGCTGCTTTAATTTAAAAATTAATAGTTAAAAAACTGGGATTGTTGACTATGAATGCTATGTAAGAGCTTATCACTATATATGGCCCCAGTGGATACTGCCCTCTCGTTCCTCTTATGTATGTTATGACGATGAACACAAACATAAAGAGTATTGTGAGCATTGTTATCTCTACGCCAGCCCAAGCCCCTATACCAGCCCCCAGCCTTAAATCACCATTTGCCATTCCAATATTTTTGTAAAGCACTTTATGCATAGTATTGAAAAGGTAAAGAAGCCCATACCCTAATAAAGCACCGCTAAGCGATTCTTCGGAAGATAGATAGCCATACTCTGTACAAGCCAGAACCAAACCAGACCATAAAATGAAATTTGTTAGTTTTTCTGGTAGAAATTGACTCGCTAGGTCAACCAAAAACGCCATTGCTGTTAGGCAAAAGAAAATGAGCATTAAAAGAAACTGCTCAAATGAAGTTGCTATTTGGTATAGAGTCACCGTTGAAGCGGCTACGGTAATTTCTAATACAAATACCTCTTTATAAGTTTGGTTGTTTCCCTTCAGGCCACCAGCAATGCAGGAGAAAGGTACCCAGTATCCAACACTTTTGCATAAGCTAGTGAAGTCAAACCGTCCTTCACGGTTACTTGGTTCTAAAGAGTATTCAGGATAATAGGTGATGAGATCATTTCTGATCTCATCTTCTTCAATTTGTGGCAGTAATCCAGCTATGACATAAGTGATCTTTGCAATGAGACTACCAGTAATTACCAGGAACAGATAAGAAATCATTGTTATCTTGTAATCTCCATAGTTTCTTGCTCTTTGGAGTTCATATCAGAACGCGAACCATCACCTCTTCGCAATGTTGCTCTCCATGGCTTATCTAAATCAATCTCCGTTTTTAAAGGAGTACTAATTTCAGTTAGATTCTCAAATGCTTTAGCTACGAAGTAGCTGTATGGCTCACGTTGATTCTTCTTCGCTGTTCGAGGCATTTCTTTTGCAGCTTGTATTTCACGTTCTGCTACCAAACCAGCTGCTGCAGATTTTAAACTTGAAATCTTTAAGGACTTTTGTGTCCCATCTAGTGGGTCTTCATACAGTAGATTTTGTCTACTACTAGGGTCATTCTCAATAATACCTTTCTCTTTAAGATCGTTAACTACCTTCCTTACTCCAGTTTCGTGCAGTCTGGTAGCAACTTTGTTGTAGTATTTAGATAGTTCACCTGTATTACCCACAGGGCTATTCCATATGCCGAAAAGAGCTTGCCTAAGCGTATCCTCAGGTATTTGACGTTTTTCAATAGCGTCCTTTAGACAAATTCGACTAAAGTATATAGGGTCATTAGCGCCCTTAATTGGGCTTGAAGGCGTGGTAAGATATTCATGTACCTTTGCGTGTAGCTTTTTATCAAGAGCAGAAAATTTCGTCACGTAGCCTTGCTCATTGCGTGTAGATTCGATCATCATCCCCACTCTAGCTTCAGTCGCCAACCAATTGCCTATTTCACTAGCTTTAGATGCATATTCTTGTTTAGCTAAGTTGTCTTCAGGTTTTTTTATTGATACCAATACTTCAAGTGCTTTTTGAGTTAGCTCTTTGGTATCTGATTCTGGAGATGTCTTTGATGCGTATAGGAAGGCTGCTTTCTTTTGTATAGCTGACTGTCCTTTGTCGCCTACAAGTTCATTAGCAAGTTTCACATAAGCTTTTACATCAGGATTATCATCGAAGTCGAAGTCATTAATATTGACCTTTGTTGTCTCCGAGAATGTTTTGGTTACAACCTGGATAGGCTCCTCTGATTGGTTAGTCACTTCTACTTTATGTGGTGTCTCAATTCTACTTTTAACGTCATGGACGTCTATGGCATTTTTGGCTGCACTCTCAGCTATGTTTGTAAGTAGTCCAGTAAGATGGGCCACACTCTCCTTATCTGAGGATTTGAGTGACTGAAGTACTTTTAAAAGTTCCTTTTCTATCTCACTTTGGTGTTGTCCATTTCTGGATTCATCCTTTATCTCGTTTGCAGGAGCTGTATTTTCTATGTCAGGGCTTGTTGTGTCTTTTGACGGTATCGCATCTGAGGATGTCTGTTCACTATTAGGGTTATAGGAAGAGGAAGTACCATCAAGGTCTGGTGCAACATCTAGGTTCGCATTAAAGTTTTGGTTCTCAGAAAGCGCAATTTCCTCAAACATTTCGACTTGCGCCTGGATTGAGTTTGCGGCTCGTTGTTCATTCCAAGCTTTCTGCTTAGATTTATCGAATATAGACGTTAATTGTTCTGTTGTTGGCACATTAACATCTGGAGCTTCTACGTCTACTAAAGGTAAATCGATTTCACTTCTAACATTCAAAGTAGAGGCTTCTACAGTGGTTGTTGATTTCCAATATTTCGAACTATCGGCCCAGGCACCTACCGTCGTAAAGCTTGAAATTCCAACAAAAGTATCTTTTGGTGTGAACTGGTCACTAAAGTTAATACTTGTAGCATTTAGTTCATCTAACACTAGCTGACTTAATGATTTTGCCCCAGTATTAGTTTTTATTACTTGTTCATCGCTGTTTGGTGGTCTTGTTGTAGAGTTGACAAGCACATCTGTCGTTCTATCAATCTTCTCCATAGATTGCTCAGCCAAGGAACGCTCGCCTACCCCTGTAGTTTTCTGATGCTTAAGATCCAGTCCATCGGACTTGGGGTCAACTTGACCCAATTCAATACTTACGTCATTGATTGTCGTATCTATACTGTGTCTTTCTGCTTGACTTACAGATGATGGCTGTTCGTTAGATACGGATTGGACTTCCACTTCTTGGTCAGCTAACTCAAACAAATCTATTGTGCCCTGGTTTTCAACATGTTCTGAGCCAGCAACACTAATGGTTTGCTCTTCCTCATCTATGCCGAAATCATCAAGACCCCATTCAACGTCTTCCATACCTGAAAAATCAGGCATATCGCTCTCTAATGGGTCGATTGTTGAGGGTTTAAACGATGGGGCGTCAAGTTCAGATAATTCATCCAACCAGTCATCTGCATTATCGAGTAATTCTGGGCTATCCGTTTCTGCCTCAACCTCAATGCTCTCTTCCAGGTTATGATTGCCGTGAGTGAGTTCATCGGACCAAGCGTCAGGGTTAGTCAGTTCTTGCTCGTGGTTTACAGGCTCGTTGTCTGTTTCTAGGTCAATAGCATCAACTATATTTTCTTTGAGCTGTTCTAACTGGGCTCCCTCTATTTCAGGTTCCAGTTCATTCATGTCAAGGTTAGCTAATGTGTCAATATCAAAGTTGAAATCATCGACAATGGGTTCTATTTCATGTGTGGTTTCAATAAGATCATGGTCCAAGCCTGTATATTGTTCTCTGAAATCAATATCGAAGCCACCATCGGCAGCAAGCTCTGCGAAGTTGGTACTATCTAAGGTTAATTCATTATCGTTATCTAAACCTTCTGTATGGGCGTTTTCGATGTTGTATAGCTCAATTAAGCTAAGAGTCTTTGTCGGCTCTCCAGTTGATGCATTAACCCAGCTACCCTCTTGGTTCAACATTATCGGGGTATCATTTGATATTGGGAGTTCGTACGTCCCCCAATCTGTTGAATCAATTTGTACTAAGCAGGTTTCTAGTTCTCGAGAAAGTTGACCAGGTTCCTCTTGCAGTGGTGCTTTTGGCTGCAATAGCGGTAAATCCACAGGGTCGATTGTTGTTGATATAGGCGTTTCACCATGCTTTGAAATATAGTAAACGGTTGTAGGTATGGTGAATTTAGTGCCATTCAATGCGTCAATTTTATTCTCTGCAAGAGCCAATGAATCGAACTCATAGTTACCGTTTACAGCTCCATTAGGTGCAAATGATTTAACTGTGTAAGGTTTTGACTGCCGCTCAGCGGGTTCGATATAGAAGTTTTGATCTGCACTAGAAAAAGCAGATGTATCGATATCAATAATGTTTGGTTGAGAGCTGATTCTGTCAAGCTCATAAGCAACTTCATTACTGTCAATTTCTAATTCAGTTACTGGTTCAAGTTCGTTTGTCGTCGTACAATTTATTTTGATTGTCTGATTTGAGTTTTCGAGCTTTGCTTGTATCGACCTTGGGTCCACTAATGTAGACATTACTTCCGATACGCTGAGGCCGAATTCTTCCTCAAATGTCCTTGAAGTAGTTCTGTCTGGCTTACCATCTGCATCAATATCTCGTAATACAAAGTTTTGATCAGTAAGCCACTGATAATTATTGTTACTAAAATATATTGATTCGACTACAGCGTTGATGTCTTGTGCAAGGTCTGCTCTGCTGTTGTATCTCGGTTGTTTCAGCCCTTTGCTACCTCCGATAACAAGCTCACCATCTTCAGAAACTCTTATTGGTCTAGCAAATGTTCCCGTTTCATTCTCAACAAGCAAAACGACATCATGGGCCAATTGAATATCCCTAATATCGTTGTATGTATCTGCGGAAGTAAAAGGTACTTTTGATTCCTCGTCAAAGCATCTGTATGTTGAACCAACATATTCGAGAGCTTTGGTGTAAGCACTATCAAGGTTTTTTTCAGCTTGAGAAAACTTCTCATAAGCTATCTGAACTGCGTGTCCCTTTTCAATTTCTAGGTTTATTAAAATTTCTTTAGCGGTGTCTGCTTTCTCAATAGTTTGCCAATCTCCGTCGATGTGACGTTGTAGCGAATATGACACTATTCGTTCTATATTATGTTCATTAGGAGCTACGTTAGCTTCTTGAACAGGTAGCTCAGAGACTCGGTGATCTATTCGCTCTTGTTCTACGGATACTGCTTTTGGAGTTTCGAATTGCATTCCAACGGGAAAGCTAGTGGTTAGTAGGGTCCCATCGATGCCATATGCATCAAAGATATCAGTGAATTTATCTCTTTCTGCATCCAGAAATTTCCTGGGAGCGACATACTCTTTTGATGGTGTAGTATTGTTGCTTATTACCAGCTCTAACTGGTCTCCCATAACTTCTATAGCTTTATCATATTCAAAAATATCGAATAAATTATTGTAGTCTGTAGCCTTAATTGCAGTGGCTTCTGGAAGTACATCTAACTTTTCCCAATCAACGCTAAAGCTTTTTACCCCAAATTCGTCGTAAGCTTGAAGAGCGACCTTCGCGCCTGTATTCAAATTAAGAGCTCTAATCGAGTGTTCACTCGTAGGGGCTTTTAAAAAACAGTCATTATCTGAGGCGTTTAATAGGGGGTTGTTAGGGTAGTCCTGGCTGTACCGCTTTATTGCGTGAGAGATATTATTAGCAAACATCGCACAAACAACAGCAACATCTAAACCACGTTCCTTAGCGGCGATAAACAAAGACCCTCCATTAGCAAAGCCTTCACTCGTTATGATCGTTGTCTTAGGTGTAATATTGCCGAGTTGAACAAAATTGTTTTTCATGTCGTCATTCATGACTTCAAACATTTTGTTAGTGGGATTTTCTTTGTTCCAGGGAGAGCCATTATGGGCTAAGAACTGTAACCCTCTAGTCTCCTCCACATTAGGGCCCATTTGAATGCTAACCGCTGGTTGGTCGTATAAAGATGTTAGTCTCATCAGACCATGGAGTTCTGGATAGTTTAGTAAGGCCTCCAAATGTTTTTTTTGGATATAAGTGCCTTTTACGGAATCTTTAGTGAGTTCTGGTTTTTCGAAATTGGCATCAATTAAGGTTTTAACCTCGATCTCACGTTTAGCGTTAGCTTCAGCTATCTCTTGCATCTTCTGTTGATGCTTAAGCTCTGCTTCTTTTGCGGAGGCAGCTATTTTATCCGCTAGTTCTTTTTGACGAGTTTCGTGAGCAAGACGAGCTTGCTCAGCTGTTAGGTTTGCCTCGTTACCCAAAGGGGCACAAGGTAGACGTTCGCACCAGCCTTTGAAGTCAGGTTTAAAACTGATAAATGTAGAGTCTCGACCTATAAGCGAAATACCGACGGCAAGTGAGACCGTTGGCGTTATGTCACTCGGATTTTTGTCGTTGTAAAAAACCCTAATCCCAGCTGCAACCGACCATTCTGACTTTTTACCGCCTTTGTGGTGGAATTCCTTAGCGATACCTCCGACTTTTGCACCATTTTCACCAATAGTTGGAGAGTCAGCGTATGAGTTTAGGTCAATGTCAAAATCAACGCGCTTACCACTAGAGCTTGTGTACTTTTGACTATCTGCGTAACTTTGTATCTCACTTAAGTGCTCTTGAAACATATTTTTACCAAGAAGCTGCAGTGATTTAGTGTCTGCTTGATACGTTTCGCTCAACATTAGCTCATAAAGTTCAGCTTTGTGTTGATACATTTGAGCAGGATTAGCTAGTTCATTTTCATGAACCCCGTTATTTAGAGACTTTATGTTTTCTCTAACTAGCTTCTCTAATCTAAAAAGTGAAGAATGATCTATGTACCCAAGTTTAACTGCTTGGCTAGAGAACTCACTTAAAAGTGAATCTTGAGCTTTGTGAGTTTTATCTAAGATTGATGCTGAGTTGTGTTCTGGACTAAACCTACGTTGCCATGCTTCATATGCTTTGTTTTTAGCGGCCACATACTCAGGATTTTTATATACATCGTCTCCGGTAGCCCTGAGCTCACTTGCAATTTTTCCGAGCTTTTTACGCTCTTCAAAGAATTCAGAAATACCATTTTTTGAATAGACTTCAAATCCAGATGTTAGATGGATGGCCAATGCAGCGGCTTTAGCCCAATGAACTTCTGCAAATTCCCTCGAATAAGTTTCATTGAGACTTTTTGACTTTCCATTCACGTAATCGGAAAGCTTTAAACTAGCACCCATTGAGTTCTTGGAGCGTCCGAATGGATGTCCATAATCTCTCAAAATAGTTTTGTTACGGTCTTTTTTAGTGGCATAGACCGTGCCTCGGAGACTTGCTTCTAGTCTTTCTACAATGTTACTAGGTGTATTGTGATTCATAGTTCCCCCTACTCGCTAGTTTCATGTTCAATTTGGATAGGTCTAACGAGTTGCCCAAGTGCATGAGGTTCGCTTTGTCTATAAATAGATTGTTTATACGTGAATTTTTTTAGTGCGCCTGACTCTGTGGCCGAATAAACCCATCCGAACACCATAAAGCCATTTTGTGCTGCAATCAGTGCAGTATTGGCAATGAATTCGCTAGAGATTTCTCCAATTATTAGGAACTGCATACCTGAAGAAGCGTACTGTGAGAGTAAACTATTGATATCACCTGAGAGGTTTGTGTGAACAAGATCTGTTAAGTAGATAGGAAATGAATCTTCATACGCTAGAAATGTATCTCCATTTTCTTCATTCAAATGCTCTCGTACGCTATTGATCATTCCACCAAGTGGATCTTGTTTAATACTCCCGAAGCTTAACTGAACAATTCCCTCTTGAATTTCAGGAGTGCTTGTCTGATTTGTCTCTATCTCAAACTCAGATGTGTACATCATGTCCAAAATTAGGGTATAGCCGCCAGGGATAGGGATTGAGTTTATTTTAATGCCGCATTCAAAGCTTTCATCAGTATGTTCTGATGTAAGCATTTCTATAACCGTGAAACCTGAATACGGGGTTTCATTTAAAGCTTTGGTAGGTATGCCGGATTCTTGCAAAAATAGCTTTAACCCCTGATACATACCTAGAGAAGTCCAATCAAAAGATTCAGTAACCATTTGATTTAGACAGACGACTCTATTGATAGAGCTATCTATAATATTGAAGTGGATCTTGTGTATCAGGTGCTTTTCCGCAAAAGAAAGAAATTCAATACACCCTTCGGCCTGATGTGGTAATTGGTCTTCATATAGCTTTTCATTAACTTTCGAGAATACACTGGAGTCTATCCTAGAAAGGTTACGAACAATCTCACTTTCAGGTGCTATGGCTATATAGTAGTTATTTGCCATGACTTGTTCTTGTATGGCGATCCCTGTACCGGGAGCCGATGATTCGGTGGCTGTTGTAGGTAATAAGCCAGCGCAATCAAGCCAAAAAACGATTTCGTTAGAGTGGTTTTTGCTACTAATATCGAGCTGTAGTTGATAGTAATCATTTTCGCTAGGCAAAAATATTATGGGTTTATTGTTTAGGTTCAGAACAATTGATTTACCATCAGTGCAATAGTCATAGAGGTCCTTATACTTGTAGGCTTCTTTGTTTATTTCTAGTTGATACAAGCCATTGAAGTAAGGTACTCCTGATTTCAAGATAGATAACTTTTCTTTACTCATATTTAGGTGAGGAAACTGAATGCATAGTTCTTCAAGCGTCATATTGTTAAGCAAACCTAAGTCAACGCTATCTTCAATGTATTGATCTAGTAAACCAATGTGCTTTGCGATTCCGAAGTGCGAAAGCTTGCTGGTCTCTTGATGGAATCCTAGAAGAAATTTAAAGTTTGTTGGTACGTTTTCACTTTCCATTAACTCAATAAAATTGCTCATCGTTAACCTCTTCCTAACCCAAGCATGTTGATGGTTGTGTTAATTGTATTTGTAATGTTTTCAACAGTTTTGTGCATGTTTTCCGCAGCTTTCTGGACAATCTTGCTAGTCTGCATACCTACTTCCTGAACGTTTTCTCCAGAAAGTAATTTAGTTGCAGTTTCAAGTGATTTTTTACATTGGGATAGCTTGTCTTGGCCTACGGCTTTGCCTAGTTGGTCAATCGCATTAGGACCAAGGTTGTCCAATCCCTTTTGAACTTTTGAAACACTTTTATTTAGGTCACTAGCTATCTTCTCGAAGTTTTTCTCAGCTTTTTTAAGTGTTGAAGCTGGTGCTCCTTCTGCAATCAGTCCTTTTAGGTCCAGGTAGGACTGTTGAAGATCTCTTGACCTATCAATGACACTGTTGATTTGTTTCAACCCTGGCTGTTCTCCTTTTAATTTGTTGTAGGAGTTTGTTAAGAAAGAAGGCCCACCTTGAGCTTTGGAGCCGTTATGGTTGAGGTTAAATAGGCCATAAGAGTTCCTATTTGTATTTATGTTTTGGTTGTACTGGTCGACCTTCTTGTTTTCTTTATTTTGTACACTATCCTGCTCCCTTCCGTTTTCCTTACTTGGT
Organism: Vibrio sp. Vb2880; assembly: GCF_033337975.1. Lineage (NCBI taxonomy): Bacteria > Pseudomonadati > Pseudomonadota > Gammaproteobacteria > Vibrionales > Vibrionaceae > Vibrio > Vibrio sp. Vb2880. The sequence continues at coordinate 39,957 of NZ_JAWORT010000015.1, read as the reverse complement.
GGGGTAGTTTTTTTTCTATTATTTGGTTTCTCTTCATCCTGTTTAGGAACGTTTTCATTCTCAACATTACGTTCAATAGTTGCTGGTTGGTCTGGGGATGCAGTTTTTTGTTCTGGGGGTTCTTCTTTTGTTTTTATATGCTTTTCCTCAGCAGGTTCAGTATGCTTCAATACATGCTCTTCAGTTGAAGGTGATCCTTTTCCTACGGAGTGCTCAATAGCTGAATTTTTTAAGCTCGCAGCTACATTTGTAATACCACCAGCATCGATACCAGTACTTTCAATGTTAACGGTAGGTGAAAATGAATACCGTTTTATTGGTGTGTCAGGTGTTATTTCTGATATTGGAGTGAAGTTGATAGTTTCTGGTAAATTGGGAGCTACAGAAGAGGTGCTTAAGCTCTGTCCTTGGCTTGCGAATTCAAAGTCAGGTGTTTCAAGCCTAATAGACTCTAGCGGGATGCTGTTAATAAGGTCTGTTATTGAGTGTTTGTTATAGTCCATTTTCTGCTAACTCCGCTAAAATTTGAGTCTTAAGAGCAAGGTTGGCTTCTCTTGTAAGTAGTGATTCGTAGTAGGCCAAAAGGTATCTTGCTAATCGTGCTGATTGAATTGCATCCATCCGAGCAACACTTTCGCTGGTCGGCCTAGGAGACAGCCCATTAACTGTCTCTACAGGCATTCCTAAGGATTTCATATCGCTAAGCTCTTCCGTTCTGCCTTGCCATATATCTGACTGAATAGAGTTCATATCGCTCAATTGGGAGCGTTTTATATAACTCGATTTCATAGTGGCAATCGCTAAGTCACTTCGAAGGTATCTATTCAGTTTTCTAGTTAATCTGAGTTCATCGTCAGAACCTTTCATGTCTTTTGGGTGAGGGATCGTAGATTGATTTTGAGTTGTTAATAGACCAACTAACTGATCCATAGCTAAACGGTCTTCGTGCGATAACTCACTCAATACTGCTTGCCCAAAGGTGTCATTTAGAAGGATTGTGTATTCTTCGTGAAGGTTAGGTGCGCCAATAGGAGCTCTATGAGATATGCTGGACTTAAGGTTATCAAAGGTTTCTTCGGCTAGTTTTCCAGGAAGTACCTTCTCCCCCTCAATTACTAGTGAACTAGTTAGGCCATCATCATCAAAGAATAGACAGCCTTGTTCATCAAAATTAGCTACATACGCCCTCTCAACAAATTCACAAAGGCCTGGTGTAACTTCCATCTTTGATTGCATTAGCAAATTGTGCGTTTCAGAGTGACTACCTGATACAGTAGCTGTATGGAAAGCTTTGAGGTTGTCGTCGTTTTGGAATGATTTAATCGCGTTATTGATCTCGTTTGCCATTTCTTGAGACTTAGTCAGCGCTCTTTCAGCTGCTGTCATACCATCAGTGGCTGTTTGACTAGCTTTTTGACCTGTTTTGGCTGGATCTACAATCGTCCAAGCTAAGAATGCATGGCTTGTGTACGGAATGAATGCAACTATAGCCACCCCAATTGTAAAGAATTTCTTCATCTTTCCACCCCAATAGAAATGTCTAATGCTGGGTTAACCACTATTTCGTTATCTGGAATTAGATTGTGCTTGTAGGTTGTCTGGTTGATTATCTGGTTTTCAACACGATTACTTAGCATTGATTGCGTGTTAGGTACGGCCAAACCTGACGAAGGTTCGAAGAGATAGTCTGTTCTATCTAATAACAACGGAATCTGATGGGCATTCGGTGAATTGCTGCTACGATGGTGTTCAACAGATCGCTTAATAACACTATGTAGTTCATTCAGCTGTGCAACCCTTAGCCATGTCTTAAAGTTTTCACTAGGTTCGCTTTTATCAAGACGAATACCGTGCATCTCTATTATGGATAGAAGGGACTGTTGCTTTGGCTTGCTCCAATCAATTTCATGGGGGAGTTCGAGCGATGTTATATCCCCATCTTCATCAATAGAAACAATAGGCAGCTGGCAGTCAAACGTAGATGTTCCGTTAAGAGCATTAGCAGCCATGTAAGACGAAAGCATCAACTCATTCGTGTTCCAGTTAACTGCAAATTGAAGGTGTTGCTTTTCATTGATAGTTAGACCTAATGACCTACTAATTGAATCAAAAACATGGTCTTGTAGGCTATCTTCTAACCTCATGTTTGCCTCGTTGCGCGGGGGGTAATAGTTGTATAATATAAGACATTCATCAATTAAAAACAATGGTGTCAAATGGGTGACTATGAGGGAAATGCAGCCTGGATTGCTGCAGTTAGTGGGCGAGCAGACATAGAGCTATACTCTATCTTCAGCCTAGAAATTAAAGAAGTGTCGGAAGGTAGAATAGGACTTTCAAGGAGTATGTCTTCTATGATTGCTTATTCTATTGATTCAAAACACAACCACTATTTAGGTTGGCCACTAGGTGAAGTTTGGGATGCTGTAAAGAAAATTGAGTTTACCGGGTTCAAAGTAGAACCAACACCACTCTCTTTATCAAGTAGTCACGAATTGCAATTGCATTATGAAGTCGAAACGGAGGTGATTGTTTCTGAACGATCTCGCAGAGGGGTTCATAACATGACAAAGAGTGAGAATCGTCAACTTCATATGTGCCTACCTGTTACAGCAAGCGTTGGTAACAAGTTAGAATCTGCCTCTCTAATTACTCTAGTGCCATATGACGGTAATCATGAGTCTGACGATGCGGATGCAATAGTAGTAACTCCCATAGATTAGACTTTTATTATATTGAATAAAAATTTGGCCCAAGATGGGCCAAATAAAGTTTCAGGGTTTGGGATGATCTCTAAAGTTATTATCTAGTTACTAACTTTCCTTTCGTTTTAGTAGATCGAAAATTGTTCTATCACTTCTCATAACTCCGCGAATATAACCCCTTTCACTTGCTGGAGTGTCTTCGTCTCCCCAAACTAGGTAGGGAGTTCCACCTGCGAACATTAAATCGCCCAAAATCTTGAATTCCCTCATTTTAGTTTCACAACTCTTCGAAATGTTACTTGGAAAGTTTCTTAAGCTCTTAGTAGAAAAGAGTTCATTGTATGCGGCTTTATTATCATCAGAGCAGTATCCATTAAGCACTAACTCACCAAAGCTATTAAGGGGCTCTTGGTGAGTACGATATATATACTGATCGACTGTAAAGTTATTCTCGAATGGGTAATCAATAATCCGTTTTCTAGGATAAGGCATGTAACGTACCTTTACACCCTCAGCATTTAAAGAAGGAATTAGAGTATGTAGCTGTTTACATACTGGACAACTAAAATCGGTAGCAACTGTCAAAGTTCCCTTATAAGGGACATCTGCATCATTTTCATAAACAATAAAGCTATCATCATCTATTGCTGGAAGAAGCATCGGAGCGTATGTAGGTCCTAACTTTTGACGCATATGAGGCTCGATGTTCTTTAATTCATCCATGATTGTGTTAGATGTTTTTTCGGAGCTTACGCTTGGAATAGATGACTGAGTTACGGGTTGTTGTTTGCTAGAATCAGAACTTTCTTGATGCTCAAGCTGTTCTTGTTTCGCTTCCATGGCCAACTTTCTTTTGATTAACGCCTGAACTCCTGGAGATTTACGTAAAATCTCGTTTATCTTTTCTTCATGAGAGCTGTTTAAGTTGGTGTTATGTTCAGAAGGTTCAGCTGGAATTGGTTGAGGCTTGGGCTTGGTGTCGCTCAATTTGACTGAAGCTTTATGACTGCTATCTGTGAAAGCAACTATTGCCTTCTCTTTGGTGATTATTGACTGTATCTCATCCTTATGTGCGCCGAATATACGACCAAGGATGTTATCGCCATTGGACAGATCAATCATTTTCCCCTTAATTGCAAAGTTAACATCGCTATCAACAATGAATGTCCCTTTGTTTGTGAAGGCGGCATAAAGGTTAGTGTCTTCCATGATTTTAATTATTTTGTATGTGGTTACACTCATTTTTTCTTCAACGAGTTGTTCAATTGGCAAAGTACTCGAGCCACTTACATAAACCTCACTTGTTGGATTACTCTTTATAGGTGCTTTATCAGTTTTATACTCAGCAAAAGCGTAGAAACTGGCTAAGGCCATTAATGATAGTGCTAAACCTTTCTTTTTATGGAATTTGATCATGATTACCTACTCATCGTTAAATTATCAAACAAGGTGTTGGCCATGTTGTTAGTGATAGTTAGTTCCGTCCCATCTACTTTATGGTTTACTCGTTGGGTGATTGGATTTTGACGCATCTCTATATGTTCTAAGAGAGAAGGGAAAAGACGCTTAGTGATAGAAAACTGAAACTTTAGAGCTTCTTTGTTCAGTTGTGAGTTAATGTAAAAAGCTGAGCTAAGGGAACTACAAAGAGTTGGGCTGGTAGAAGGCTTATATAGGCCAAGTTCATTTAAGCTTTGTAAGATCTGGATATCTGGGGAGCTGCGTTTTAAACCAGGCTGAACTAGTTCTTCAGTTGACAAAATAGGTCCACCAGCATCAGCTAGATACGTCTTTTTATCGCTCAAGCCCAAAGCACTTTTTGTAAATTCAGTTACCATTTCTACTTCTGAATGTTTGCTGTACACGGAACGATGATCAACGACATAAATAGCTGAGTGGGCTTGGTTTCTTTCTGTTAATGCCGCAAATCTTTCCATGTCTATAGCTACACAAAGCTCGCTTAGGGTATCTTCTACGGAGTTCTCTGCACTTGGATACCAATAATTCTCGGTCACACGCCCGTATGAAAGCTTTCCAGATTGATATAAGTCTTGAAGATTATTTGCGATATCACAGACAGGCGTATCGTAGTGTATTGCTACGTTCTGGTAGATGTTTAAGGTTGATGGCGGTTTCGTTGGAACTTCAACTAATTCAGACTCGGCTGACTTTAGGGAAGTGTTGTAAGTTAGGGCTTTAACGGAACTTTCATCATCTAAGAATGTAGCTACATTAAGAGTAGGTGTATCCATTAAATGGCTTGCAACCATTAACTTATGAATACTCGTTGGTCCAATACCCTGATTAATACCATAATTGGCTACTTTAAGATTTAATAGTCGTTCTGTATGTGCTTGTGCTACAACGTCTAGGTTTATTGGCCTAACCTTACTCAGTGCTGTTTTTATGCCTAAAGGTGATAACTCACTCAGATCGGCTTTCACAAGTGAACGACCATATTGATTTGCTATGGTTTGCAATTGGTAGGCGATGTACTCTCCTTGTTCGTCAGCATCTGTCATAGCGATAACATTGTCTGAGCGTTGAATTTGAGTAGACAGATACTGGTATACGTCAGAGTTCCTTGGGGACCACTTTAGAGAAGGGTCTCCGACCTTAAAATCGAAAACTCTCCCCATAGTAAATCCGCAAGTAAACTCTTCTTGAATACCTAGTGCACCTAGAGCCAAGTTAACTTGCTTCGATTTAAGGCTGCTTTCAACAAGTATTAAATTCACATTACCACCCTTTTTTCACATCCCATTTTGGTTTGGTAGATTGGTTGGTATCTCTTGATGAACTAGGAAGGTTTTGTTCAGATTGAGGGTAAACGGCTTGTCTGCTTGTACCGTTTCTACAAGGTATTAAGTTACCTTCAGAGTCAAAGAAACTGTCTAACTCTGAGCATATTGGCAAAGTTGGGTCTTTCTCAGGGTCATAAGGTTCTGGGTCTGGTTCAGTTACCTCTCCTTCATCATCCTTACAGTATGTAATTCCATTTTGTGTATAACATTCTCTGTCTCCATGATCAGGGTCTTCTATGTCTATAATGTCACCGCCACCATTCCCATCAGACGCACATTCGTACGAAACCAGTTTTCCCTTGTCGTCATAGACAGGGCAAAATTTACTTTGCATCTCAATTTGATCATCGAAGATGCCTTCCATCAAATTATCTAGGTCGAGGTCTACACTATCTGGAATCGCATCAAGTACAGGGCCAAGTGCGTCGTCAATGCCTTGCTGCCCAATATCCTGAATGGTATCGCATAGAGCTCCTTGTAAACCATCGAGGCTAAACGAAGGTAGACCTGGCAAACTAAAAGAGAAATCACACCCTTGAGTCGGGTCTATATAAGCAAATGGGTTTCCCATCTTAGGATTGCTTGTATCTACGTCACATATACCAGCTGAAGGTGCTGGCAATGAGACTTTTTGTCGACATACCCTTGCTGCTTCACTCTTAAAGGGAGTGACAGTTGCAATGACTGAAGCTAGAAGTGCAAAACGAATAATTTTATTATTATCCATCCTTAGTATTCTCCTGAATTAATCTTTTGTGAGTTGCCAGTGCCAATCGAGTTGCATCCTCACTCATATATTGCTTGTCGAATTCGATTAGAAAGTTGAAGAGGTTTAATCTTGTGTGAAGAATTTTGGCAAACTTATACCGGTTTCGGTTTTCTATACTTTGACTCGCTAGAGTTTGGTTCGCGTGGATAGAGACAATGTAATTCCATTTGTGATCGTTTTGACTAAAAGCCCCCAGCCAACCAAAAGCAGCTAAAGACGTTTTTAGCGGTAAGCACCCCAAAATTACGAGTAACCGATCGGCTTGCTCTTGCACATCCTGATTCAATGGGAAATTTGCTAATTGAGGTAGGTTTTCAGCAATGCGATTAAGTTCTCTTAATGATGGAGACTGATCCTCAACAACCCAGCTTTCTCTGGCCTCAAAGGATGAAATGCTGCTCATTACTTTTGGCTCAACCTCTTGCCAGTATTCATCTATCCATTTTTTATCGAACGTTAGTCTAATCATAGGTGACTTTTGGGTTTTGCTGATGTTGTTTTTTATTGTAATATGACATTAGTTTCGAGTCTATTAGAGGTTGAAATGAAATTCAATAACTCAATTATCGGCCCATTGGTCGACCCACAAATGCATATCTTAAGAAACCACCCTGCCTCGAATCGCGAGGTTGGACTAAACGATGCAAAGTTCGAACATATGTGTCTGCAAATTGGTGTTTCAGAATACGCATTGAATACGGATAGGGCGTTGAAGACTGGTCATTCTATTGAACATACACAAGTGCCTGAACTCGACTTCTCCGAACTATTCAACGAAGCAACTCCATCCAAACCATCAAATGATGGAAACTCACCGTCTCAACCAACTCAAGACCTATCATTTGATATTGGTGGGTTTGATTTATAGAGAGCACGCTAATGTTTAAGAAAACGTTATTAAGTTTATCCCTGGCGGTCTTATTGCCAGGGACAGCAAACGCCGTAATCTGTACAGACCCAACAGGCTTAGGTCAGATAATCAGCCAAAGTGCTCAAGATGCGATGTTATGGGCTGAAGAAAAGGGTTTAAAGATTTCTGAAATGACAATGACAGAACTAATGGAGGAATGGAAAGCATCTCAAGATACGATGCGCGAACTCGCATCAACACAGGCCATTTCTAACAGTGTTTCGGAAACTTCTAACCTTGAGCTTCAAGCAAAGATGGAACCCTCACCATTGATGTGTGATGGCATAGCAGCGGTGTCTGCACTTTATGAAGCTACAGATGACTTTTATTGCGAAGCCCAGACAAATAGCCTTGATTTTGCTGTGCAGCTTTCAGATGAAATTGATTGTGAAGGAGATAGATGTGAAACAGGGCTGCAATCATTAGCAGATGAGTCTGTATCACTTTTAGAGGGCGTTACGCATGGAGATACTGTTGAACTCGATTTATTAAATATAAAAGGTGTTTTACCCGGCATGGGTGAAGGTGGCTACTCCAAATCAACTGATGAGAAAGAGCGCACTGACACCATGCTTAAAGTACTTTTTAGCTCCGGTGAAATAAATAAAATGCCCCGCGGTGAGAATAACCAAGTTATCAATGAAAACTCGGGTGCAGATGCAAAGATGGCTTACAACCGATGGCTTAAACGTCATCTAAGAACTACAGCTGGATTTAATACAGCTCTTAGAGTTAACGGGCTCACCAACCCTCGTGATGAAAATGGGCGCCCTATTCAATCTATTCTTGAGCAAATAAAGGCTGATATTGATTTCTATAACTCTCCTGAGCAAATAAAGCTCTACGGAAATGGTGGTGACAAGTCTTGTTATTCACGCAAAGCCGCAATGGTAAATACCCAGCGTGAAATGGATGATTGGTTAAACACACCAGCTGGTCAAGCTTGCAAGGCTAATTTTACCACTGTGGAACAAGTCCAAAGAATGAACGCTCAAATTGATGCAAGGGTCCTTGCTCTGCTGGGTCATATACTGGATTCCCAGTTATCAAGCGAATTCAATTTAGGCTTACAAACTCAACTGCTAAATGAAATAGCTGGAAATGCAAGGAAATACTAATTATGGCTGTAGAGGTCACTGACGTTCTAGAGCGGTTTCTGACGCATGAATTTGTCATTTTAGTTGATGGAATAATCCTAGTAGCTCAGGGGCTGGGTTTATATCTATTTGTCCAGGGTGTCTATTTATGGCTTGCCCTCATGAGGACAAGAACGTCGTCCCCCATGGTTAGCCAAATGTATGGAAGTCCTCCCTCACCTAAATTGATAATGGCAGTTTTTATAGCTTCAGCATTTATGTGGAAATTTGGAGAAGGAATAGCTGCTTGGGGGAGTCTATTTTGGCATGGTTCAGGATTAGATTTTAGCACTCCCTATTCTGCGGCAATGTTTGATGACATAAGTCAGCGAGCTACTAACCTAGTCAATGTTTCTACCGTAGGAACGGGGATGCAAACTCGTTCTATTGCTATACGAGCTTGTTTTGCGGTCATGTCTATTTACGGAGTTATATCTTACTTCAGAGGTGTGATGGGAATAACTCTCTTAGCCAATCCACAGATGTCAGGACAAATTAAGTTTAGTCATATTGTTGTTCATATGGGGTTCGGAATTTTCCTTGTGTACATCGATTTCTTCTATCAATCACTGAGCAACACTATCACAGCTGCAACCATGAACTGAGGTCCCCTATGGCAACTTGTGCAGATTTTACTCTTACTTGTATAGAGGCTCATGTTCAGACAGGGTCGACAACAAACTTTTTAGCAATTTTATTCGGTGGTTGGGTACATCACCTTTTTGGTAATCAGAGTGTAGAAGCGACATTGACGCCTTTAATGGTCATGTTGGGGGGGCTCAATTTCTTAGCCCTACTCTATGGATCAATAAATGTCATATATAACTCTGGTCACATCATGATGAATGCTGCTGCTACAGGTCATGTCTTTGGGAAAATGTCACCATACGTTCCATTAAGAATTGCAATAGCGTTGGGGTCATTGGCGCCTATGATTCATGCTGCTGGTTCCTTTGTATCGGTAGGACAAGCTTCTGGGATGTATGTAATCGTCCATGGTGCGGGAGCAGCTGATGTATTCTGGAAAGCTGGAGTAAATGATTATGTGAATCATACTGGAGCGCAAATAGCGTCTACGAATGTAGGTGAAGTGTTCTCAGTTGGAGAAACTATGGTTTCTATGCTTTCTTGTGCTGAGTTGTTTGAAAGCTCAAATGATAGAAAATTCACTTTAAAATCGATTAATTCAAATGGGACATCTAGCATATTCCCAACCGACTCATTTCCATCATTTTCACGAATCAGCTCAATGTACCCTAATTCAAGCGGGTCTTCTTCTTCTCTTAATTATGTCGATGAGCCTATAGGAAAGAATGGGGCTGAAAATACTGGCGCTATTTTAGAATTTCGTGGAGGAGCCTGTGGTTCAATCAGGTTTGATTTCGCCCGTAAACCTACTGCTAGCTCATCAGTGGAGCAAAAGCTTGCATATTACTCGAACTACTACGGTACAGAGGCTACGTTCACTTTCATGTCAGAATTACACACGCTTGTATCGAGTATGTTATCGCGGCTGAAGAACGCAGATTTATCAAAATATGTAACGGCAATGCGAAGAAGTGATGACTCTTATTATCGTGAATATTTACTCAATGAATTAGGCTCTAAAGAGTTAGCTGAAAACCTATTCAAAGCGCACGTTGATTTAGCAATGTGTAAGTCTAAAGTTGTAGAGCGCGGTTATATGGGGGAGTTATCTCAGTCTTGGCAGGGTCAATATGAAGCAAGTCGTTGCGGTAGTTCTAAAGCGAATATCAGCATATCAGGCTCATCCTCGCTGGTCGAAGAATTAACAGAAGGGGGCTGGATGATGGCTCCTCTAGCGTTTAGCCGTATGAATGGAATGATGCAATTAGCTTCATCTGGAGTAGGTTTTTCATTAGACAATGTAATGAGTACAAATATACCGGAAAGAACCAGTTTCTGCCGTTCTGTATTCTCATGGATTCCAAGTATAAACCTTTTCGATTCATCTCTTGATGATGAAATAGATGAAGCAAACGAATGTAAGACGTATTGGCTGGCAAGCAATTTTCCAAAGTTCACTTGGGACTTAACTGAACAACTTGCAATGAGTGGAGACATAAAATCAGATTGGCCTGAGGCGCAGAAGTTGAATAACTGGTCCGCACTAATGGCCGTTCACTCGACAAATGAAAACGCAAAAGCAGCGGCGACTGGCAACGAGTCTGCAATAGTATCTGTTGCTTCCGGAATATTAAGCTCAGCTCTAAGCCTTGGTAATTATAATGGTAATCTGGCATCTGCAATAGAAACGCCAGGGATGAGCGGCATTGACTATGATGGAGCTCTATTCGACGTTACAGGGTCTACAAATGCTTTGGCGTTATTATCTACGTTAGGTGAAGCGCTTAAGAACATTTGGTACATCGTTGTATTGGCAACTGAAGGCGCAGATGTCATCAAAGGTGCCCTCGAGAGTTCTGCTTTGTCAGCTCCATTCGCTATACCTTTGGCCTTCTTCGTTAAAACAGTCGCTCCACTGGTTGTATCTAGCCTTATCGGTGCTTTTATTCTAGGTAATGTATTGCCAATGGTGCCAATAATTACATTCCTATTTGTTGTTACCGCTTTTTTCATCATTTGTGCCGAAGCTCTGGCAGGCATTGCCCTGGGCAGTGCTTTATTAGCCTCTGCTGCAGGTGAAGGGCTAATGGCTGTTCATGGTCTAAGAATGGCAGCTCTCTACGGAGCCATATTCCTGAGGCCGACTCTTCATGTAATTGGATTAATGCTTGGTTTTGCAATGTGTAACCTCAGCTTAGCTTTCCTTAATAGCGTTTGGTGGAAGTCCATTGGAGTTAACCTACCCTCCTCTTGGGATCTTTTTGATTTAGTGATGCTTACAGGAGGATATCCAATCGTTCTATTTGGTTTACTTGTTTATTGTCTAAAAGCTCCGAACTTATTTGCCAACAATTTAATGTCTTGGGTTGCTACAGATGCTATTGGTCAATTTGGTGATTCTGATCAGTACCTATCAGCAACGAATGGTACCTTCAACAAAATGTCTGATGCTTTTAATGGTTCACTTCAAAAACAACAACCTCAACAGGATCAGCAAGGCAATGGTAATAATGGCAGTGGTAATAACGGAAATGGAAACACAGGAAATGGTGAAAAGTCTGAACGACCACCAAGTGCAAGCAAATAGGACTATGTAATCTATGATACTTTCAACTTTTTTTAAAAACGCCACAAGCAAGACCCCAAATGATTGGACATGGAATATGTTTAGACTGAGGTTTTGGACTGAGTGGGTTCATATAACCCCTATAGATAGAGCTCTGGAGAGTATTCATAATGAATACAGGCTCCCTGGAGGCCTACTAAATGAAATAAAGTCTGCAAGAGATTATCAGCAATCTTTTGACCCTTTAACGTCCCTGCCTTATCTAGACTCATACACCGAAGTCAATAGAGAGTACCTACTGAAACATGGTTATAGCTTGTTTGAATCGAGTGTGTTTTCAGAGGCTAATGGAAGTGTTCCTGATTTTAAGAAAGACAGTAATCGTTTGTTGGTTCTAAAACACGAGGAGCGTCCCAGTGATTCTAATGAGCAGCTAGCAAACGATATGCTTGAAATTAGCCCTCATCTACCTCAGTTGACAGCCTCTGAATCAGCGAACCGTTTGATTTTAAAAAAAGGGGAAGATGGACGGTATGATTTAACCATTCAGCGTACCGAAGTGAAGCCAACTACGTACATGGAACTTGTTAGAGCTGTCCCCGCCCATATGAAAATGGTTCCGTTCATGGAGACCCCCGTACACTTCAATCTTGTACCTTTCGATGAGGTTGTTAAAGCTGGTTTCGACATGAATGATGAACAGGTTGAAGGCAAAGCCAGAAACCTACAGCTGTCTATTTGGCTAACGCTATTTTTCGTATTGGCTTTTTGCTTCTTCGCTGTAAACAGTGTTGCCAAATTCATTATTGTAACGATAGTAACCTCGGAGGTTCAATTTAGTTACCTAATGACATCCATGTATTTGACCTTGCTAAGTGCATTTACTTCCTTTATCTATTTTCATTACCTGCATTTATATTGGCAATATGACACCAATCGCTTTGGTTCTGTGTATTCATTTTTAGTTGCCATCAAAAAAGATCCTATGCGTTTACTGCCACTTTCCAATAAAGCCGAGGTAAATCATGTTTAAAACCTTTGTGATTTACAAGTTACCTGAAGACTTCAACTTGGACCCAAATCTGCACTCTGAAATGTTTGAGAAACTGAAAGCGAAGCCTTTGACTGGTGCGATTAAGACTAAATATGGCTGGGCTGAGTTACTGCAATCAAATAAACCTTACATTAAGCTAGAAAACGATTACATTTTTCGTATAGAAAAGCGCTTTAGGTCTGTTGCATCTAGTACATTGGACGAAGCTGTCAGGCAGAAAATGATTCAGCTTGCACAAGATTCCCCCAGGACATGGGGAGTAAATGCCAAGGTTTCTTCACAAGATGTCAAGAATTTACGTGAAATGTGTGAAAACCTTCTTATACCGAAATCGCTTACACGTTTCAAAGATATCATTGTTTGGTTTAATACTGAGCTAAAGTTTCTTTTTATCGGTTCAAGTGGAAACAAAGAAGTTGAAGCGATTATTGATTTATTCAAGCTTACATTCAAAACATTTCCTGCGAGCCCGCTAACAGTTAATAATGATGTTTCGAGTGTATTTACTAGTTGGCTTAGCAGCCTGGAGTTACCGCCTACGTTGGCAATTAAAAATGGTGATATTGCATTTGAGAATAGAGCGAACGGTGCGAACAAGGTGAGATACAGTAACCAGGATATTGAGTCAGATGAAATCAATGCTAATTTACTAGCGCAAAAGCGCCCACTTCAACTATCTTGCGAATGGAACGCCACTTTAGGGTTTACTGTTAATAACGAATTAAAGTTTTCTAAGATCAAGCAACTAGGGCTGTTAAAAGAGAAAATAAAAACGGCCAATAAGGAAATGGAGATCAATAATCCCGCCCAGGAGATGGAAGCAAAAAGAGTTAAAGATATGACCTCCTACACTTTAACTCGACTGTCAATATTGAACCTTATAAAAGAAATCTTACCTTCATTAAATAGCTCAACTGGATTCGCTGGTGGTGCACAATCGAATACATCTGAGCTAATAGAGGGATTTGTTGAAAGCATTGATTGATGTATAAGGGCCATGATCTCGTGTTTATCGTGAAGAACGCCACGTAGATGAGCTGAAAACAAGAAACGTAATTTAAGGGGAAATGATGAAATTGAAAAGCATATTAACATTAGCTATCGCACTGCCTCTTTTGAGTGCTTGTGACCTTGTAGATGATTATAACGAAATGGTCAATGAGCAAATGGCTGATATTACTATCTACATCTCACCTGTAGCTGAGCTACAGATTGATGATAGTGAAATTGGTTATGTTCATGGATTCGAAGAGTGCCCCAACGAGTCCGTAAATTGGTTGTTTGGGTACTCTCATTCAGTTGGAGGCAATAATTGCATCAAAATAGATCCTGAAAATGAAAACATCAAAGTGCGAGTTATAAACGACCAAGTTAACTTAATTGAAACATGGAATGTATCTAGGGTTGGTGATGCCGTTTCACTAACTAGACCAAACGGCTTCAAAGTCCGTGAACCATCTAACCAGTCGTAGGGGGAAAAGGATGCCTAAGCCTCGCGGTAGGTTTATCGGCCACAAGCAGTTTGCTGTCGATCCCAATTGGGTTAAAAGCCAACAAGAGATTCGAGCTATCAAAGAGCGAAAGCGTTTTGTTGAGTGGTCGAAAAACTGGATTACGGTAACTCGACTAAAAACAGATCGATTGTGGACAGATTCAGCTATCAAGAAGTGGCTTGGCGAGCCAAAAAACCAAGCAAAATACAAAGTATTTGCTGTGGAAGATGTTAGAAAAGCTGAACGGAAAAAAGCGTTTAAAGAGTGGTTAGCACCTCGACTAGATAAAAAGCTGGCAACTAATCCACACTTTAAAATCAAGAAAATTGGAACTGTATAACGACCAAGGGGAAAATATGGTTATGTATAGCACTCAAGCTATAGAGAACATTAGAAAGTCATTCAATCTCTAGCAAACTATTGGACAGAGCCGATTAAGGGCAACCTGTCAGACCTAGTCACATCGAGATAAAGAAACTCACAGATTGCATTCAGACTAATTCAGATAATGGCTCTTTTTTCATTGTCTTAATCGAGGTTCATTGTCTTCAAAAGCCTGTTTACTGCATAGTAGATGTAAAGCCCTAGTTGACTCCCTAAAAAGAACCACCACCAGACCAAGTACAAATCAATTACATCGAATTTACCAAACAATACCTGCTCGAAATCTAACATTGATTCTGTAAGTGGTCTTTGTGCACCCGGCAAGCCTAGCCTATCAAATGGTACATCACTAAACTCAAGATAACTTAGTAACCAAACGGGCATATATAGAAACACTTCTGTATCAGCAATTGATACTGCTATAGCACGTAGATACTCATATCCTTTGTATAGTATTAAAAGGCCACCAAGGCCGATTAGATAGTGATTGGGTTTAAGGAGTTTCTCTGTTACGTATGATAAAGGGATTAGGACCGTCCTTACGAGCTTGCCCATTACGTAGTGAACGACTCCTGTAGTTACATAAAAAAGTAGAGCCGGAGTACGAAGAATTCCAAAGAAGATAGCAAGAAGTAGGTTCATAGGGCATACCTTAAGCTTAGTCTATAATATATTATAGTTTGGTATGCCCTGGAAGGGAAGATATTTAAGGGTAATAGCAATAGATAGTTGCTAGTGCTCGGTTTTCTCTAGGTGTTTCCCAAAGTTTAGTTTTGAAATTATACGAGTAAAGGCGGACAAGAAATTGTGAGCCAGATGCATTTTTTGTAACACCGATTCGGTTTAATGAATAGTCAGATACGACTACACCGTTCGCTGAGTGGTAACGCTTACTATCTTGCCAGTCTACAACAATTCTATTTGCCGCATAACCTGCACCATCACCACAATTTACACCTTTAATTGCACCAACTCCGTTTATTGTAGCGGAACCTTGGTGAACATATTTACTTGTTAGGTTTGAGAGAGCTACACCCCCTCTCGATGTCAAACGAATGTCTCTTGTTCGAGAAACGCCATTTGGGTCAAAAAACATTGAGGGGTCATTGAAATCAACAACGGCTCCAGGGACATAAAGAGAGCCATTCTCTAGAGTTGATATGTTTGAACCAGTACCGATTGCCAAGCCCCCTGCGAAATTATTCATTTGCGATGAGTTGGTTTGGTTGATTCTATTCCGTACTGTAGCTTGGTCTATTGTTGCTGAGCCTATACTAGCTGTATTTATATCGCCGTTATTGATGTCAGCTCTATTAATATCAGCACGATCAATGTCAGCGTTATCGTAATCAAGGTCAGTGCCGCGAACACTAGTTAAGTTTGCAGAATTGGAGCGTAACGTGTCAATAGTACCGGAGTTCGCGTCTATGGAATTAACGTTGAGGTTGTTGAGGTTGCTGGTTCCATTCAAATCGAGTCTAAATACAGGGTTTTCTCGGTCCACAATGCTAGATACTTCAAGGCGGTCCATATTATCGACATCCTGTCCATTCCAGTCGATTGTAGCTAACGGTGAGTTTGTACCATGGATACTCAGGTCATCAGAGAAGCTTGTGCCCCAAGTGATATCCATAGTAATGATACCTGTATCAAAGTCGCAATCCACTTGCGAGATTGAGGTGCCTGAATTTAGGTTTGCCAAACCTCCACCAGCAATTCGGGCTATAGTACATGAACGTTTGACTCCGTTTTCACCAGAGAAGTCAAATCCCCGAGTTTCAGCAGTATTTGAGACAGTTAATTTGAGTTCGACCTGGGTTCCATCATTTGTAACTTCAGTTTTGTATTGCATGTTATCCCCAATTCTAGGGGAATCTTCGAAGTCACAGAATAGGAACTCAGATGTTTGGGTACCACCACAGGTGTTTGGCTTCAACCACATTGTTCCAATGTGCTCAGCACCGTTTTGGAAGGGTTGGCCCGGCTGATTCCATTGGGCTAATGAGCCACTTTGTCTTGAGGCATTCTTGATAGCATGAAGCAGCGTTGCTATACGCTGCCCTTGAAGTTGGTCTACTTGAGATTCGTATTGATCACTTTTCATCATGAGGTAAGTGGACATGATGATACTTAAAGCGACAGTAGAGGCCAATATGCCAAGTTGAAGGAAAAAGCCTCTTTGTCTTTTGATTGAGGTTCTAGGCAGCATATTGGCCACTCTTATTAATAATGATTAACGGTTGATGAATGTGATTGCTACTTCATCGCCAGATGCACACTGTGTTTTAAGAGTGTCATTACCATCAATTCGCGTACCTTCAACCTGGATCTCAACGAAGTTTTGGAATACACGACCAACGAGTAGGTTACACTGATCTGTTTCTACATTTGAGAAAGTGAAAGTGAAGAATTTACCTGTACCAGTAGTTGTAATCCCATCACGGTTAGTCGCGGTGTCTACGCTTCCACAGGTCAAGCCATTATCAGAAAAAGGTGTGGTAAATTCATCTTGGGTTGCACTTAACCAGCTTGAAGGCCAGATGTTTTTGTCGTAACAGTCAGTGTTGTTAACAGATGCGTATGAACCAAAGCCACCCACTGTACGTCGTAGTTCGTCCGATGCTTGTAGTAGAGCTGACTCAGCATCGTCAACAAGTTTACCCGCACCTGAATCCCCCATAGTTGTAGCAATACCGACAACCATAATGCCCACGAATGCCAGGACTAATTGAAGCTCTGTAGATAGAAATGCACCTTTACGTTTTGCATGAACGCGGTTTAGTTTCTTTGAATATTGTTTTTTTGGTTTAAATAACATAGCTATTTTCCTCTTTGAAAGCTATTGGATTTTATACATGATTGGCATATATCAATCAAGTGGAATATGGTTTTCACAATTTGTTAATTTTATTATCAAACTTAGTTAAGGGTTTGACCAATTGAAGAAATAGAAAGGCCAACTATGGCGTTTACAGTTAAAACTGCCATCATGCAACCGAGCATGATCCCTGTCGTAAGCTTTTTTACTAGCATTTCAGTGTTAGCAAATACTTCTTCGGTGATATCGTCTAGTTTATTAGTAAAGTCAGAGGTTGTAGCATACGACTCAATCTCAATTCTTGGTTCTCTACTAAAGAAATCACAGGCGAGTGCTTGCCCTTCACTCTTTCCTCCAATCATATTAAGACGCATTTTTTGGCACCAATGTTTTACATATGGCGTTGAGTGGGAACCAACAAGCTTTAGTGCTTCTGAAGAGGGCATCCCGACTTTCAAAAGAGCATTGAATGTTTGTAGGGTTATAGCGGAATTAATCGCGTCAACAACATTCCAAGGTGGTAATTTAGTTAATCTCCGATTAATTTGATTGGGTAAACTCCAAACTACCCAGGTCCCGTATATCACCAATGTGCCTGTAATAAATGGGCTTAGCTCGTATACAGTTTTTGTAAACTCTCTTGCAAATGTCATAATAGGAGTTGGTTTTATATTAAGCCCCTTAAACAGCACAGCATAGATGTATAAGTGTGCAAGACTACAAATCAACATAATCAAACCAACACCTATAATTGGACCGACTATTCCTAAAAAGCCAGCACCTCTCATTTGTTGTTTTCTTTGTAATTGGCTGACACATATGCGTATTACTTTGTATGCTGCAGTTTTCTTCTCGATTGCGTAAGCAACTCCAATAGTGGTTTTATCAAAGAATGGTGCGAGCATGTATGAGATAACTGGTCTGTATCGGTACCGGTCTGCAAGATATTTTACGAACTTTGTTTCTTGGGATTTTGGTTGTTGGGACTTATATGCTTCATAGAGGGAGTCCAATACATTTACGATTGAATCACCATCTGCTAAACGTGATGCAATTTTCTCTAGAAGTTGAGACTTTCTCTTTGAGCCCACACGAAAGTTTGTATACTTTAGCTTTAAGGTATCAATGAAGTCATCACTAAGGTATTGACTCTTTATTCTGAGCAACTTTTGGTTAATATCGTTTTCCATTAATTAAACCTCTGGGTGGTAGAGAGAAACATTTAGCTCTTCACGATCTAATCGAGAGACCACAAGTTGATCGATTTCACGTTCTATCATCTCAGGGTCCAATACCCCTTTGCACATTTTATAAATTGCGTGCTCTAACTTAGTAAAACCACCAGTGTTTAGCCAATGAGCTTTAGCCAAATCATCTTCGTTTTTAGCCCATAGGTTTCTGATTGTTTGATCTGGCGCCAAGACTTCAGCTACAGGTGTTCGTCCAACACGGCCATCTACAGAATAATTACACTCTTCACACCCACCTTGCTTTGCGAAACGTATGTTCGGCAGGTACTCAAGTAACTCTAGGGAAGATAAGCTTTGTATTAATGAATAAACTAATGGAGAGTTATTCGGAAGCTCATCATAACTTCGACTACAGGACGGGCACACGGTTCGTACTAAAGACTGAGCAATGATGACAGTTAGGGTGTTTGATGATTGATAGACTGATCTAGCTACTCCGAAACCGTCCAAGCGACCTGGTACATCACAAGAAGATGCGGCATGTATTGTTGAGAAACATACATGGCCAGTTCGGGCAGATTCAATTGCAAATTTTGCTGAATTGTAGCAACGTATTTCTCCTGTACCCATGATATCTGGGTCTAGTCGCATGAAGCTTTCGGAAATTCGTTCAAACTGCTTGGTTAATGTGTTCATTTCATTATCAGAAGCGCTAGAGTTATCTTCTAAGTTAACTTGTGAAACGCCCTCTAAGTTCATCTCGATAGGGTTTTCGGCAGTAACAAACTTCCGAGTAGATTTGTACAGGTCTTGTAAGTAATCGATAACTGAATACATGGACTGGGTCTTACCAGAACCTGTAACACCAGCAAACAGTATATTTCCTTGTTTTTTACTGGAGTGTTTTTTAATCAACAGCGTTTGAACTGGGTGATATCCAGCTTTATCTAGCTTTCTTATAGAGGATTTCTCCCCTTTACTGGTAATCCTGCATACTAGATCTCCACCGCCCTCAGTTTCTCTTGGTGCAAATTCAACACGCATTTCAATTTGAGTATTGTTATACGTGTAGATAAATTTACCAGATTGAGGTTCTTTCCAGCTTAGGTTGTTACCTTGGATGCTAGAGCCGGATGCTTCATCCCCACCGATGATGTTGTAAGCAACATCAACCGTCTCGTAAAGCCTATCGTATGTATATTCTTTGAAATCAATTAAATCGCCATCTACACGTATACGTACTAACGTGTTGCCAGGTATATTAGATACTTCAAAGTGAATGTCTGACGTTGCAGGGTGTGATTCTAAAACAGACGCAGTGATCGCTTTAAAACTTCTGCCCTCATCATCTTTAGATTGGTTTTCTTCAGAGCCCATGAAGATGACATCAGCAAGTAATAGGATTAGGTCTTCTGAGCACTTAAGATTAATGACTTTTGTATGAGTATGATCGGTATATCCCAAATCATCTCTGATAGTCGCTCGAACTTGTGTGATTGACTTTGAAAAGTCTTCTGTCATTAAGACGGTAAGGTAGTTGTATCCTTCATCCATACCTTGAATATGGCCATCCGAAATAAGGAATTTTTTACCATAAGCTGGATGTGCCACTTTGTCCTTGTCAATGATACCACCTAAGGCCCAAGGAAGTTGTTCTCTAGTGTCGTATGTTAAGTCGTTAAAGAAGTGTGAACTAGAGCTACTACGACTACCAAAGTATTTTATTAAATCACCAGAAATTGAATCTGACAAAATGTCGTATTCGTTTGCGCTGGATTCTACAATGCTGGTTGCAGGTCTATACTCTGCTAAGTTAGTACTAGTCATGAAATTCTCACTTGAACATTAAACCTTGAGAGGGAGAGTCATTAATTAATGTAGGCGCCGGGGCTCCAAACATACTTGATTCTGAAAGCTCCCCAATCTTCTGCTCGATAATACGGTCTCGGAATGTTTGCGCTTTCTTAAAGCGGTCAATTGCTTCGTCAGAGGTTTTAACCGTGATATGTCGTGCTCTTGATTTGTCCATTTTGTGAGTTGAATAATCGAAAGGCATGACTACAGCGCCTTGAAATGACAGTGAATCTACATACCAGTCCCCAAAGCTCTCCCCTTCTTTTAAAGTTTGGATAGCCCCCTTATGCCAAAACTCACCTTTCAACTGACCAGCTATCTCATAAATATCTGTAACGAAGATTTGTTTTTCCATTTCGTTTAGCAGAGCATTAACTTCAGCTTCTCGTTGAGCTCTACGCTTTGTCCTAGTCTCCTCCTGGAATTTTGCTAAACGCTCTTCATCCGATGCCTTCTCTTTTTTCGGTTCAGGCCCACCGTTTAGTAATTTGTTATTTTCTATCAAAAGCTGCTGATACTGATTGTCAAGCATTAACATCTTATTAGCATGCTCTTTTTGGGCTCGTATCAACTCATTTTGCGAGAGTGATTTGTTTTCCTCTATAGAGAGGCTTCGTTGTTTTTGGATGTCTTGGTAAGTCTGCCCGGATTGATCATTTGCAAAAGTTGTAAAGCTCAACAATTGGGTCGCGATGCATAGGGTAATAGTATTAATTTTCACGTAATGAAACCTCTTTGTCTTGTTGATTAAGAATGCTACTTTCGTGTATGTACTGCATCTTAAGAACGATCTCTTCTGTTTCCAGATTTATCGAAATGCTCTGTATAATCATGCTTTTAAATTTGTCGATATCGTTAGCTAGTTGGTCCAAATAGTTAAATGCCCAACCAAACCCACTTAACGAAAGTTGTACATTCACAACGGTGTAATCTATTTGTGGGTTTCTTACTTCAGTGGAATATGTTTCGTTTTTAAAAGGGATCTCCCTTTCTGTTTTGCGGTTTGCTGAAATCGCTCCGTACAGTCTTCCTTGTGTCTTCTCTGCTTGTTGCTGAATGAAGGTTAGTAAGTCTAGGTAGTGGCCGTGAGTTTCCTTTATGAAGATAAAAGCGTCACTTTCATCAAAATAATGGTCTGGTTTAGGAAGCGGTACTATTTGAGACGTAGTAATCTCTTCTCCAGAGAGTGAATAAGTGATAGTTCCATCGAATTCGATGTTGTCTCTAAAATTGGCAACCGTTGTCCCTCCGTTTTTCCACAAAACGGTCGTCTCATGAAAAAACTCTTGGTCTGCTGGTTTGTCTACTGTTGATGAGTCTCTAGTAATGATTCCTTTGGTAACGAGATCGACAGTCATTGGGAACCATCCACCAACATCAACAGGAAGAGAGTTAATATAGGCTTTAAGGTTCAAAATGACCTTTTTAGGATCTGATGCGGTTAAACGTTGAGTAAGCCATTTTGCTTCCTCTTTAGTTGCATTTGCCTTGTCTATTCTCTCGATTTTTTTATGATTCAAATCGTTTTCAGCTTGCTTAGCTAGAGTACTGCTTGATGCTTTCTTCACCATTGAATCTATGTCAGGAATTACATACTCTTGCTTGGAGTTAGATTTATATACCTGCACACCTATCAAAAATATAATTCCAAGAGCCACAAATACGATGTGGGATGGTTTTATCTTTGATAGGGGGTTTGTGTTGAGTAGCTGCTCAATTGTTTGAATTTGAGCGAACTTTTCATTAGGTACAGCTTCACATATGACGTCATATGAGTGCTGTTGGTACTCTGAACGTGACTCTTCAAATAGTTCTGAGATATTTTCTGTTATCTCATTAGGGACTACATAGCGTAATTTTACGTGATGAAGATCGTACATTTGATAATGGTCGAAGATCTGTTGGATAACTTCTTCCACCGTTTCAAATACCAAATCATTCTCACCACCAGCTGGGCACTTATCAATTACCAAAAGATACCAATATTTACCGGATGGTAGCTTTTGTATGAAGAAAGCATTCGGGTGATCGACACAAATAGCGCGAGCGACGATTGCCGCCGCGCTGTAGTATTTTGTCGTTATGCTTTGAGCGAAACCGATTGTTGATTTTGGTGCATCATCAATTGTTGACCCTTCAACAATTACTGCATTTGTAGCGTCGTATTTGTTAACCAGATTTTTGATATGGATGGTCTTATCGGATTCTGAAACCTCGTACCAATCTAAACCGATGTAGTGCCTATCAAATCCAAGTTCTTCTAGTGACTGCATAAAAGGACCTAATTGGGTTAAACTTTTTCGATATGAGGCGTGATAATTACTAGCATCACTGAGCGTGTTTTAGCATTAGAGTCATTGCCACCAAACATCCATAGCAAATCGCCTAGAACTGACTGGTTTTGGCCATTGTCAATCACTTGCTCGAACCCAGTCATAACCATTGTTTCGCCTGAACGGATATTTCTAGCGCTAACCATGGCAGTAACAGTTCTGTCTGTTAGTTGAAGTTGTGTATTACCAACTTCTAGTGGGTCAATTGCATTTAAGGTACTTACATCAGTTACGATACGGACAGCAATTGTTCCATCTGAGTTAACACGTGGTGAAGCTAAGAAAACAATACCGTTTGTTGTTGTATCTGTGCTTGCAGATTGTGTTACAACATCACCAGATACACTTTGGTCGATTTTATCCGCATATTTCTTTTCATTTACGAACTGGACTGGAATAACATCATTGTTTGGTACAGTTGTCGTAATTGACTTTTTAAGCGAAAGAGATTTAGTCCCCTGAAGAGCCTTCAATGCCATTTCAGTGCCTTTGAAGCTACCATCACCGATACTCAGCCCTAAACCACCTAACTTAGCTGCATCACCAACTGGAACTCCATCGATTTTAAGTTCGAAGTCATTCTTAGCGTATTTAATAGATTGCTCAATGCCGTAATTTGATTCGTCTGTAGTGATCAGTTCCCATAGCTCTATATCGAGCCTGATCATCTTTCCAGCAGTAGAATTTGACTCATCAATAAAGTTCTCAACAATTCGCAGCTTTCGAGGTGTGTCAGTTACAGCAACCATACTTAGTGCAGGTAACACTTCTACTTTTGCATCTTCAGAAGCAATGGATTTAATCCCCTTGAGGAGTTGGTCCATTGGTTTCCCTAGGTCACGGTCAAATGAATATGAGTGAGAACTCGAAGTTTGAGAGCTTGTCCCCTCGCCTTGCTGACCACCGCTAGTAGACGAATTGATACTTGATTTTAAAGTTGTACTACCAGCATATTGGTCGATCCGAAAGTGTCTAGTTTCTTGTCGGTAAAAGGATACACGACCATCAGATTGGTATTTCCACCATAGGTTGGTTTTTGCTGCGATAGCATCCAACACTTGCTTTAAAGCAACGTGCTTTTCAAAGTTCAGGGAAATAGACACTTTTGCGCCATCTAATAGTGACCCTTTGTTCGTATCTGTATAAAGTGCCGAAACGTCTAAATCATCACCAGTAGAATCACTTGTACCACCGCTTGCTTTGGAACTTCCAGAGTCTTGGTTAAGATACTTGATAGCGTCGCTAGTAAAGCTAATGTAAACCCCATACGAGGCATACTTATTGTTCAAATAGTCAATCGTGTCGCTAAGGGGTTTAGAGCGATATGACATGAATTTACTCGGGGTAAGAAAAATCTCTGGAAGGTCTTGCCTTTCTTTTAACTTGAAAGGTTCCCCAAGAATAACGTAATTATTGTCTTCGCTGTAGACGCTCTGATCTATACCGGGTTTAAGTCTGTGTTTTTGAATCGTCTCAGTGGCAGCGTCTGCCTGTGCTGTCGCAACTCTATTGGCATCTTTACCAGGAGTACTACAACCACTGACAAGCGCGATAATGGTTAGTGTGAGAGCTTTAAGTTTCAATGTGTTGTTCATTACTGGTAAGTCCCTTTTTCAGTAGAACCGCCTTTTAGGATATGAGCAGCACCAATTTCAGGGCTGTAACTAATCCACAGTGGTTCTTTTGTTTTTAACGTCTCCTTAAGCACTCTATCTAAGACTCCGTCTCTTCCTGTTAGGTCACCAATCAATACCGAACGTGATTTAACAGGGAAGTCGTATTTAGAGCCCCAAATAATGTCGATATTGGACTTTGTATTCCAAACCTCAAAGTTCTCTTTGAGTGACAGTTTAGGGTCTAATGTCCAGAGTTTTGGTGTTCGTGTCTGAAGGTACGTAAGGTGTTCACGATTTTTGGATGCAGCCAACACTCGTTCTTGTTCATTTAGAACAATATAAATACCGGAATTTAGTTCCTGTATCTTAGCAACAGCACTGCGCCAATTAGGTGAAGGTACCCAGGCTAATTGGTGGGAAGAGATGCCTGGTCCAATATTTACCCGCCAACCAGCTGGTGCTAAAGCATTCAGTATTTCGTGAGCAGGTAATTTATTTTGGTAACCGACTTTAGATTGGATGTCGTTTAAACCATAAGCGGTATCTGACTCGTATTCAGTAAATACAACCCCCGCTTGCGCGCTACTCATCACGAGTAAAGGTAAAATTAATCTTAATTTCATCATAGTAACCCCTATTATTTTGATAAATATACGTCATTTTCGGATAACAAACAACAAACGAAGCTGTAAGGTAACCTACGAATAAGAACAATTTCTTATCGGTTATCTGGCTTCCAAATTTCGTTTTTTCGATATGGCAAGTTGTTGCCTTGGTTGTATTTTGACAGGAGGTGTATAAAAAACTCTAATGGTGTCCTTTTGGTAAGAGAGATTAAAGACATTAATACATAGAAAACACACATGGCTTTAAGGTAGTTCCAGCTGAACATTATTGGCAATGTCAAAACCGGGACGATAGTAGACCCGTCCATAAGTAGGAAAAGTGGTCTTTTCATCGCATTTTGTACCGCTTTTCTATCCAGCTTCGGTTTATATTCCATTATTCTGATTCCATAAGGAGATATTCTGGCCCAATTTCACTGTTGTGATATAGGTTTGCGATTTGTTGAGAAAAGGTAAGCTCTTGTTCCTTTAGGTGCCTTCTTACTACTACAGATATCTCTGTGTCAGATTTACACTTCAGCATTTCTTCTCTGATTTCTTCAGTTAGATATAGGGTTTCTCTAACAGCAATCCTTTCACCGTCGAGAGTTCTAACTAGTATCTGAGCGACAATGCCAGAGAGTTGACTAATAAAACCAGCTAATACAGCCAGCTTATTCTCTCCATCTATCATATTGTAGATGCGGCTCATCGCTGTCTCGCAAGAGTTTGCATGTATTGTAGCCATCAAGAAGTTGCCAGTGTTAGAAGCGTTAAATGCGTTTTCGATTGATTCTTTACTTCGTATTTCGCCCTGAACGATGATATCTGGACGAAGACGAAGAGCAGCTTCAAGGCCTTGATTAAAACTTTGAACATCGGAGTCTGTTTCAACTGAACCTACTTCATGAACTGAAATACTGTTACCAGGAGCAATCTTTACTCCCTCATAATTAATTTCAGGTGGGTCCTCAAAAACTAAGATATGCTTACCAAGGCTGGGAGTTTTTAGCACTGAAGTTACAATTCCGGCCATAGTAGTTGTTTTGCCTGTGCCTACCCCTCCCACAAACATAAGAATACCTTTACGGTTATGCTTTACAAGATTGACTAGCTCCGGCTCTATACCCAAAGATTCTGCGTCCTTTGGTGTTTTAGGGTTCAACCTACCAACCATCTTATAGGTCTTTCCATATTCAAGTGACCTTGAGGTAATAGCTGCAATGCGGAAACTCCTAATCTGAGATTGATCATTGGGGTTTTTGGTAACGAATGCAAAAAACGTAGGAGTAGCTGCATTAACATTGTTAATCAGCGATTTTTTGGTGCCGAGCATATATTCAAGAATATTACGGCATGCGTTAGGTTGCATTTGTTTATCAGTGATTTCCCTGATTTGCCCGTTTACATCGATTCTGATTCGATAGTTACAGTCTATTAAAATGTCTGAAGCACCGTACTCAATTGCTTTCCATATGACAGTTTCGATATCTACTTGTGTCATTTCGCTTGAAACAGGTATTAATGGAATATCATTCATGGTAGGTGTCACTCTTCAACGAGAATGGATTTAATTTGGTCGTGAGTAAGGCCTTCAGTTTCTACTTTAGAAACAGCATCCCTACGTACAGAGCCCCTAGGGTCTTTTATTACTGGTGAAGAATAGAGATCAGAGTTTGTCTGCCAAACTGCCTCACCACTCAAAGATATGAACTGAGTGCCTAAACCTAATTGGTCTCCTTGTACCGTAATTCCTACATTTTCAATAATCATATCTGGCTTTTCTATATATCCGGACTCAACTAAATTCACGTAACGGATCATGGCTGTTGCGTCAATAAAAGCATTAATTACACGAGTTCTCATCTCAGCAATTGCTTGTTCTGAGCCCATGGCCCATCCCTCATCAAGAGCTGAGTTGAAGATCTCCAATTCTTCTGAATTTCTAGGTAAAAGTTCGTCAATTAATGTGGTCGGAGTAAGTGAATTTTTGTCGTAGAGATAGTCAGACCAATGCGGTTTCCTCAACACAGGCTTAGGTTGTTCTCTCAATCGATAGACAAGATTATCGGTCCTGATAATCGTAGCTTTTGTGTCTCGCGTTATCGCGGCATGAGCTTCTACTTTGTCTACCATACCTGGACGAAGGTACTTGGCTTCACCTGAACTTAGATTTGCAGAAGCGTTAATGAGATGCTCGAAAGGTAGCAAGCGGTCAAAGAGGTGAGACTTGCTATCCACTACATCTGTTAAGCGCTCCATCGTAGCTATATAACCATTCGCACTGCCAACTTCTTCAGCTCTTTCGCGGATCGACTCAATTCTGAGTGCCTCTTCACCATCGCTTACTAGTTGTTGTCTAACCTTTACATCTTTTAGTTCACTTAAGCTGTAATAGGTGCGCTTAGATTCATCTGCCAAAGTGGTAACACTGAAAAATAGACTAGCAATTAAACAAATAGCAGTATTGGTTCTCACGCTTTTGTCTCCAAGTATTTAACGACAATCGTCTTAAGTCGGTTATCGACCATGATGTCTACCTGGGCACCCTTTTCAGAGTCAATAATCTTTATTGCGTCGTTTATTGGTTGATCCTTCAGTTTAATACTTACAAACACGCCACCAGGTGGTTTTTGGCCATAAGTAAATACTCGATCAGAACCATAACCTACTGTCTCAGCAATACCTTTTACGGCAGTTTCGACTTCACAATCACAATTCCAGTCAACAACCTTTTCAAAACCAGGTAACAGCATTGTAGAGAGCATGCGCTCCTGCCTTCTCTGCTCAGGGCCTTTAAGTGCTTGTGCATGTGCACTTCTCGTTTTTGCTAACAATCGGAGCTCGTCAAGCATTTCAACTGCATATGGCTCAAGATCGCCAAAAGCCCTTTCTTCAGGGCTCTTTTCTAAGTGCCTTAAATCTTTGACTTCATTAGTTGCGCACCCAAGAAGTAGAGTAGAAGCGAATGCTATGCTAGAAAGCTTAAAGACGTTCATTTTGTTTCCTCTTCGTTGCATTGATGCAAAGTGTTTTAGCTGTATTCAGATTTGAAACAGTGATGATTGATTCATCCGTACTGATGTTTTGGTTAATGTCTGGGTGGTAATACCTAACTTTTTGATGGAAGGCTTTCTTGATTTCAGAAATATTGAGGGACGTAATAGGTAGCCCTAATAATTTGAAAGCCTGAACTTCTTCTTCAGAGAAGTTAAATGGGTTTTGTTCATTCAGAGTCGGAGAACTTTGAGATCTACTCGCATTAGAGGGTCTTTCCATCTGAGAGGAAATTGAGTTTGTATAACCAAACCCACGTATCTTCGCTTGTGCTTCCTTTCTTCTAACCGATTGTTGTTGTTGCCGTTGCATAAAGTACAAATATGCGATGCCAAATAAGGCACTCGTGAAAACACCGAATGTATAACTCGCGGACAAATAATATGTAGCAGCGAAAGAAGTGATGAGTATGGAAGCCAAACCCAATATTTTTTCTTTAATTAGTTCGAACACAATAAGATGTCTAATAGCAAATAATAGCATAAATCTATGCCATTTTTGTCTAAAATACAATAGCAAAAGCTGCTAGCATAGGCTTATTATTGAGTCAAATGTTAGTTTCAATTTGCTAGTCTCAGAAGTGATATCGGTTCAATAGACTAATTACTCAACAAATTGTAGAAATATTTGCGTAATGCGACCTACAAATAGGGATATAGCTCACACATATGCAACAAATGATGAAAATTTATTTAAGTTTCACTCTTCATGGGTAAAAATTAGACATAACGGCAGTTAATGTTTAGATACAAGTCACATGATTATTTGCGTCTATTCTCAAAAATAAGAAAGTATTTATGGATAAGAATCATTACAGCGAACTGTTCTCCGACATATTCGCTACAAAACAGAATGAAGGTGGTGCGGCATATTTAATCAATCGTGAGGCTAATCTTGAATTAGTTTCACGGTTAGGTATTAATCATCGTGACGTTAGGCTTAATTCAAAAGAAAGCTATGTTTCAGACCGTAGCGCTAGGCTTTTAGAGAAAAAGTTAAAGGTAGCTCGAGGTTGGCTAGACGCAGAACATGAAATTATTAGCCAAACTCAACTTCTAACAATTAGAGCCAACAATGTTTCGGCGCTTATTGTTTCTCCTGGCTTTACTAAACAGTCAAAGCACTTTCTCTCTAAAATAGTTTCATCTACACCTATGAGCGGATATCAATTTTTGTTTGATGAAATCACTTTCGAAGAGCAGTCCTATTACTTACGTAAAATGGAAGAGTTCTTGGAAATTGAAAGAGCATGTCTTGATGATGAGGCATTTATGGAAGGGCTCTACTAGCGAGAAAAGTCGAAGTCATTATCAGGACGCTGTTGTTTGATACCAATGGCGTCCTTTTCATTTACTGGTCCAGTTATACAAGATTCTAGCCTCTGATTTATTGTTTGTTGACTAGGTTCAAGTACATTAGCTTTCTCAACACTCTTCAAGCTAATATGGTCAAATCTCCTGCCAAACTTTGTCTCAAATTCATTCAGAAAGAAATTGATATCTTGTACAGCATTTGGATTAACTTGCCATTTTGTTAGCAAACTTGGCAAATTTGTAAAACTGGTATTATCGAATTCACTTCTTCGAGCTGGTGGTATTGCACTTAGTCTGATTTGTAGAATGGTGCCGATCATTCTATTTTGTAGTTGGAGAATATCTTGTTGTTTTTGAAAGTTCTGACTTGAGAACTTTTCAACTGACACTTTGAGTTTTTCTAAATCCATTTTTTAGCCTAACTCAAGCTGTGCAAAGGCAAGTGGTCTAACAGATGACTGAAGAATAGCCTTCTTGAACCAGGTCATTGTCATATGATAGTCATAGTTACAAGACACGATTTTTTCAGCGTAGTGGTCATGAGGATAATTCATAGCGATTGACTTAAGGATTTCATAGTCAAATATTTCTAACTTTAGATCTTCAAATCGTTGATCTAAAGAGTTTTTAATTTCAGGTAGAGGTAGCTCATCACCGCTTTGAATTTTCTTTATGATTTTCTTGTCGTTTTCAAGAACATTTAAGAGCAAGTACTCTGAAATAGAAAGCACATAGCTTGTAAAATTTGGTAATGTCTTTAGAGAGATTGGGTTCATATATTTTTTGTTTTAAGCTTGTGCCCATCGGTTCTATTGATGGCAAAGGTAACTCCTCTTTGCTTCACCAGGAACCAGTCCAGTCTTTATAAATCTTGCTTATGTATCAATATAAGATATACATAAACAAGGGTATTTGCCATTTTTTTGACAACTAACGTACTACTTTGGGGGCGATATGAGTGTAAATTCATGGGAATTTCAACCAGACAACGAGTTTTCTGACATAACAGATGATCTGAATCATCAGGATGTAGTATCAGAAAAAACCTCAGATCGAATTGTTAATGTACACGATAAACACCTAAGCCCACAAAGTACAACTTTGCCAAGCAATGATGTCTGTTTGAACGCCTTTAATCAACAAAAGCAGGACGTTCGTCTATCTGAAGTTGGCGGCAAGTCACAATCAGTGCAACCTTCTGCCACAAAATCAAACGCTTACTTCCACCCAAATAGTCAAATTAATCTCTATAACAAGTCATTAAATTGTGCAGCGGTGATTCGATTAGGAAACATAGCTAACAACCTAATTTCAATTGTTGTAGACATTTGCCCAGAACATAACGGTCGCTCAAGTGATTGGAACAACAAAATCTCAGTTGCCTTTTCTCACACTGAACTTATTCAAGCTTATTCCCTATTTCTTCAAAACCTTAAATGCCTTGATTTCAAGTTAAAGTTTCACCAACAACAAACTGGGCCATTGTCTATAGGATTTAAAGAGAGCTCGATTTATGTAAGCACAATCATCTCCGGTAAAACAATAAGCCTTACAGGAAACATCGCCCAAAAGATAAAGTTTATGGCCCAATTAGAAGTGGCTACTAAACACTACTTCGCTACTGCGTTTCCAGATTTGGACCAAGAACGAATTCTGCGTCAGATAGCTTTGATTTAGTGTTTTTGTAGTTCGATATTTGAAGCTTCTAGGTGACCGGTAGCTCTCAGATATCTTTTAACAGTACCCATATTTGTCCAATCACCAATAGACATAAGGTCGACTGCATTCATCTTATGAACGACATGCCCATCAACTACCGCTCCACAACGTCCCGAATGCCCTGACCAACAACGACCTTTAAATACACTTTGTCGTTCATATGCTTTACGGAACAATCTAAGTACGGATACACCATTCATAGGTTTTAATGGGTCCTTAAGCTGTCCATTTTTCAGAATCCAACCAAAAATATAATATTCCTGATCTTCGACTGGACTTGAAGGGGTTACATGGTTGTAAAGCTCAACTCCTTTTTCTACAAGTTCAATATATTTCTTCACGATCCCTGCATACCTGCCAATGATAGACTTTTTGGGTGGCGCTGCAGATGTCTTAGATTTTGTCCTCACTATAGTGACAGTGTCACCAGAAATGATGACGTTTTTACGTTTTAAAGTAAAGATCTCTTCTTCTCGAAGAGCAGTAGAGTATGCAATGGTCATGTATGCTAGGTCTTTGAAAAGCTTTGGCCCAGCTTGTTCAAGTGTCCCAACTATTTCGATCTGTCTGTTCAAATCGCTTGCTCTGAATGGTGAAGCAACTTTTTGCTCTACCTTTGATAAATCAGATTCTGCCATATCCTTTTTTACACCCCTGAAAAAGTCTTTTATAAGCTTGTCTTCAGTTACGTTGGCGAATCCTAGTTGATTCAAAAATATGGCTATGAGGTTCTTTCGGCTCATTAGAGTCGCATAAGACACTTTCTGTTCATTTTTTAGGTGTAGTATCCAGTAGTAAAACATTCTTGGATGTATAGGAAATGCGTAGGCTAATTCAATATACTCAGTAAATCTTATCCAAGAGCGAACAGCGGAAAACATGTTTTTTTGTGTTGCCTTCGAAAAACCACCACGTGTAGCCTCGAATATGGCCATGTTATCTAGTATTGTCTTTAGGTTTGGGTGATCAGGATCAATTGCACCGTCAAGTTCAGGCAAAGGGATTTTAAATCGTGAAAGATTTTCTTTTTCTTTGTTATTGCCTAGTTCTAATGCCTTAATCTTTTCTAATCCGGATGCAGGAATTGGTAAATTTTGCTTAGTAATCTCCACGTTCACCTCCAAAAATAAAGTGTTACGCTGTCACCTGTAACGCTAACCTTAACGGCCAAAAAGTGTAATATAACTCAAATTATACTACACTTTATAATCATGTCTATTTATACAGTGTTATTTGTTTGTTGAGTTTATATGAATTATTCGAAGATTAGCTTAACGAAAACAAAGCGAGCTACTAAAGTAAAACCCACATAATAACCCATGGTTCTACATAGTCTGCTAGACTGCGTAAGGGAATATTACTTGAATATAGATAAAAAAAAGGCAACATTTAAAGTTGCCTTGTGCTGTTAGGTTTGAAATCAGTTGCTTACTGAAGTCAATTGACCATTGGATAAGTCTTCCAGTGGTGGATAATCAGGAAGTCCATAGTCAGATCGTAACCAAGTTAATTTCTGGTAGGTTTGTTCAATCCACTCTGGCTTTAGCTGTTGAACTTCTATGATCTTCTTCTTGTAACTCGGATCTGTTTTAGCTGGTAGGTATTCTAAATAGAAACTGTCGCATTTTTCCATTAAGCTAGAACGCTCTAAATCTACCACCGTCAGGCAGTCAACAAAGTCTTTGTACGCTTCGTTGTCGGAAATGCCTTGAACAACTGCTGGCCCGGTAGTTTTGAGATATTCTTTGTATAGTTTTGCACCGACGACTCCAGAGCCAGATACAGCAACGATAGCTATAATAGACCAGGGAAAGGTGCTTTTAAGTGAGTCGAACATATTATATCCGTTTTATTGTTAGTATTAGTATTAAGGTGGGGATTGTTTTGGAATATTCAATGCATGAAATACAATAATTGTATTTCATGACTAGTTATATCTAGTTTTAAATATTATTTGTTCATCAAAAAGGCTGGTTATAAAACACCCACCAGCCCTTTCAATTTGATATTTAACCTGGGTATGCTAGAACAATGTCTATGTTAAACTTAATATCTGAAAGATTTAAACGGGTCAAAATATACTCAGTCATACTCGCAAAGTCGGCTTAAAATATTTGATTTACCAAATATACAAGGCTCTTTACGGAGGTGGTAAAATTTGGGTCTCCCAGATATTTCATCATATATTTCTTCTACATTTAAAGTCTCAATTATATCAATAGAGTCTGGATTTAACACTAAATGAGAACGGCCATGATACCCACCGTCTACAAATTGTCCACTCTCAAAATCCTTTAAGATATCGATACCGTTTTCACGCAAAATATGACAACGTTTCCGTTCATTCAAATCAATTAGGTCATTGTGTATTCGATTTTCAGGTGGTTTTGCAAGTTCTGAGTACCATTCTTTACCCCTCTTAGTTGATATCCACACTGGTAATTTATCCCAATGTTGCTGTAGATATTTGGGGTGCATAGAAATGGATTTACCAATAGTTACTACTTTAGCTTGTTCCTTTATTGCGCACACATATACGGTAGGTTTACCTACCTGCCTCGCTTTATAGTCAGCGTGATAGCATGCTCCTTTCAGATTAGAAACGAAGTAAAATCCATTAGCATCATTACAGCCTTCGCCTGTACCTAGCATGCCTAACTCAAATTTATCAAACTCCTTAGCTCGTGTACCATGAAAGATGAGCTCTCTTTCCATTGTTCTTTCTAACATGCCGCTTCTCATCAGGTTATAAGTCTTAAATTGTATTATCTAAAAACTAAACAAAATTGAGCTATTACTTTTGTTGACCTCTAAACAGATCAACTAGTCCTCTCAACACAACGCCACTAATGATCAATCCTAATAGTAAACTAATTACTATTCCGTAGGGGTTTGTTGCGAAAAATGAAAAAAACTCAGGTAGTTGAGGGAAAGGTAATGCTGCAACAGTGGCCATAAATTAATCCTTCTTTAAACAGTTAGGTTATGATTTAAGGAAGCTCGAGATCTTCTTCGGTAACCCAATCCAAGTGAGTATCTTTAGATATCAATAGTGTGCCTTCAAGCCAATTTACACCTAATATCTTTTCATCATGTGAAGCGTAAAACTCCGAAAGTTTATCGACTATGTTTGTAACATTCGATATTTCTACATTTTGTAAAGGTAGCCAAAACCAGCGATTTTTTGACTCAAGTAGTGCTCTTTTCGAGTTCCAATCCAGTCCCCATAATAAATGCTCTTGATTACCATTCACGAGCCGACAGTGCATCGCTGCCTTGATCCCCAATTTTTCAAGAAAGAACAACATACTTCCTACTTTGCGTAAAAAAAAACCATATTGACACATACTAAGATGTTACCAAGTATGTATCAATTATCTTTTGTTTTTATATGGTTATGATCAAGCTTGTATCTATATGTGGCTGGCCAGCCAGGTCTTGGTAGGCACAAATTGGTCTGACACCACATTGCCATTATTTATACAGATGGGCAATACGAAGTCAGTACCACTTCCTTTTGCAAACTCCCGTACTTCTCTTAAGGTATCTTTGCTATTGCTAACTGGTACTAGTAAAGAGTGGCTAAGTTCCCTTGTTCCACGCAACTTAATATTGGGTATTGAAAAACCTCGATGTAACAGCTCCTTTGTTTTAATGATTTGCACAGAACTGAATGACTTTACGTATTGGAGTTGTGCGGTTACTAGTTCGTTATATACCGTTTTTAACTTAAACTTTGCTAGCAAATAGTCGTCTGTCAAATTACTGAGCTGATACAAAGCCTTTTTAATAATTAATGTAATTTCTGGGTTATTCAACGATGGCATCGCCAACTCTCGGTCATAGGCGTTTATTACAGCGATTTTTGGATAATGGTCCATTTCACCGACATCTGTTTCAAACTTATCCCTATCGCTTAAAATCATGTTTGTGAGTTTATCGTGTCGCTCTGTCATACCTTTAGAGCATAAAATTAAGAATCTGTTTGATGGCTTAGTTTCGCAGCTAACTAATATTGGGAGTTCATTTTTGTGGTTTGGCACAGGGATATACACCTTTCTAATATCAGAATCCTCTAATATTTCATGTGTACCACTGCCTTCCAGAAAGCTGGCTATCTTCTTCAACATCTGGCTCACGATATCATTCCTTTGTTCAATTATTATTCTACGTTTTGACATTCGTTCATCATACTCTTCTTGTTTAGACTCGATATGCCTAGTCAATTGGTCCCTGTTTAAATATGGTAGAAAATCATTGAAAGTACATTTCACGCTCATGGTGCCAGGGCGTAGCCCTAGTTTAGTTTCAATTCTGGTTGCTAACTTTTTTCCTAGCATACGGGATTTATTGGGCCCTAAATGATTGTTCAAATGACAACCTAGCTCTGAGTTCAATTTGCTAATATTGCCATTCCCTATAAGGGTCAATAGGATCTCTAAATTCCTAGATCTGGCAAGCTTGTCAATTGGGAGGTTATCATCAATTGTTGGGTCTACATTTATGGTAGAAATGGCCTCATCAAGTTGTCCAATAGGCATACCGAGCTTTGTTTCTATGTTTCTAGCTAGTCTGTGACTGATGTTCTTCTGAGGCTTGGATCTGTGGCTGAGATAACTGGCCAAGTGAGGCATATCTAAATGTCTACATAAGTTCTGAATCTTACGGTTGTAGTCTTGGTTGACTATACGCATAAGGTTTTGGTGTCGATTCTCGTGATAGATTTCAGTAGTGTCGAATTTGATATCCATTCAATCACCAATCAATAACGTATTGTTGAAATGGTGTCTTCTATCAAATCTCGTTCTATATCGCTTTCAGCTTGATTTAAATACTTCTCGAGAATATCAATATTAAGTGTACTCAAGTGTCTTCTGTAAAGCTTGCGTCTCAATTCTTTGCGTTCAGCATAAATTGGGTATAGCCCCTGGATAAGGATACCAAGAAGAAGAATTACTATATAAAGCAGATTAAAAGACTCTAATTGAGAGAATCGCCATGCAGCTAAACCTACAATTGTTAGAGAAAATGCCAATATAACTATTCTTCTGGTGAACTGCCCCCATTCTGGTGAAAATACAGAGTCTTTGTAATGCATCATATTATTACCTCCTAGATGTATAAGAAATTGTCCATTGTCCATGTGTCTGGATGTGTTGAAGGGAGTGATTGAGATTCGAATATTGCATCAATGGTTGACCAACCTAGCTCAACTCCGTCCTCAAAATGGGTAGAAAATGCAATGTACATCCAACTTGCGACAGTAAATCGTGCTGCTGCTGTAAATTCAATCTTCAACAAATCGAGTTCGCTTGAGGTACTTACCATGTAAGTATTGGTACTTCTAACGCGATAACACCCTGATAACCTGTCAAGTAGTGGTGTTAGGTTAGGTTCTTTCTTGGCGAGCTTAATCATATCTTTCAAAGACAAAATACAATTGAGCTCTTTTAAACCAACCCTAGTCCATTCTTTAACTTTGCAAATTTGTTCAATTCTGTTTCTTTCGAAAGAGATCCAGAGAGGATCATACCTTCCCATACTTTCAATTAATTTATAGGTTGAAAGTAATTCTTCTAAACTAGCAGAGCATGCCCTTTCGATGTTCGTTGATGTATTGCGCTTAGCAGTACATCTTGTTTTAGTTACTGCGCTTTCCAATCTTGAGTCTCCTAGTTCAAATATTCTCAGTTACAACACTTTTATCGCGAGGATTTGTCTTACGCCGTTATCTGATCGCGATGTCAGTTCAATATTTTCGAATGTCGGTACTGGAAGTCTGTGTATAGCCGCCTCTATTAGTTTCAAGCCGAAAAGGTACTTACCACTAGTAATTGAGTTAATATGATGGTTTGTCATTTTTTCTAAATGACTGACTATCAAATGTTCTAGTTGATAGAGAGTATCAAGCACCTGCAGATCTAGGTTTATCAGGTCGTCATAGTTCTGGAGTGTCATCAACGTGTGTCGATATGGATCTAGAGCACACCTGTACGCATGCTTTTTAAGTAGATATGGATGTATAGGTTTTGGCCACATGACGACTATCTGTTATATCTGCTTTGTACGTTCTAGCCAGCTAGCTAGTGATAGTAGACCACATACCTTGGCCACCACCTCGAAATTGTCTTTGTATGCTCCGCTATTAAAGAAAATCAGGCAAATCAAAGCAGTACAAGATAGTGCTATCAGTAAATACTTTGTTCTAAACATTAGCTTTTCCTCAACCATTCTTAGGCAGTCTAGACTAAACATTGAATAATAGATGTCATTCGCGTATAAAAAACAATACTAATGTTACCATATATTTTAATACGTATGTTAGGAAAACCTCATGCTGAGCTAGTTGATAATTTGATCAACTTAGTTTCCATATGAGCTTTGGTACAAATATTAACGAAGAGTATGATTGATATGATAAAAATTGATAAAGATGAAGTTTTGACAGTCTCCATTGTCTCGCAAAGGCTTAAAGGCATCATTCCTGAGGATTATAAATGGCCAAATGTACCGGAGGGATATCAATTGGAGTTTATTGTCCATCCCGATGGCACTTTAATCATGGATCTTTTAAATCCTGATAGAGGAATGTTTATTTCAGAAGCCGAAAATGTTCACTTTGAAACACCCCGTACAGTGAAGAACGCCCCCCTTACATGGCAAGACCTAGAAAAGGCTGGTGTTCCTTTTATGTCATGACCTAACTACAACTTGATAGAGCTTTCACAAACAACCTCGTTAAGCACCAAATCAGAATAAATCCCCCTCTATAATAGGAATACTGCATGAAATCTGCGATCCGTCTTAGTCTAAAAGTAATATTGTTTTCGATTACTGTCATAGTGTCGATAATTGGAGGACAAATTAGTCAGCACCTCGCTCATATCAAAGATTCCAGAATGCATACGATCGATACCTGGAACAGGCAACATCCTGAGAACTTACATGTCTCTAGAACATTTATTAATGAATGCCTTAATCGAAAAATGGTAAAGGACACTAGTTCGGACGAACCTTTCTTTGTAAAAGAGGTTTATGGACTGTATGAATGTGGTATTGAAGTCGGAGCGGATGACCTTGTGGAGAAAATCAAAGAGTCAGACAACTCATTGAGTACATTTGCTTGGCCATTATCAGCTTTAACTTAATACTTCGTTTTCAAATATTGAGGTCTAAATCGGACCTCATTTGAACCACTATCGAACAAAAATTAGTCAACTATACACGGTATCCACCACACTTTAAGGTACTCATTGGTGCCTCTCCCCCACCGCTTCGCTCCATCCGCACGTGCTGTAACTATAAGGTCGGCTTCGCCGCCTCTTGAGCATTCTCCCCCCTGGGAGAACCAGCGGCTTCGCCGCTTCTTAGATTGGTAAATACTATTCATATCGATTTATTTCTATCTTTATCTATCCATATCTATGTTTGGCTACGCCAAACTTTTTTCCAGGGGGTCTTAGCAGTGGCGAAGCCACCAAGGAGTAGAAATATTTAGGGCGAAGCCCTTATTCGTTAGCGTCGAAGACGCGAAAGGGAGCTTGATTCTTTGCGAGCGAAGCTCGCTTAATTCGAGTTAAAGCGAGTGAGGTAGTTAAGGTTATTGGTGTCGTAACAGCGGCTTGTGGTGTAGTTTAGGTGGTGGATACCGTGTATATTTATGGTTTGAAGTCCCCGTAGATTTGGGAGAGAAATAAAGTTTCATACTAAATGTTCAAGTAAGCCTGTCAGTACCGTTCTAAATGTCACGCTGACATAAATAAAGATTCATACCAATTGGTACTACCATGTTTCAATCTCACAACAATTGACTATAAAAGTATCATACTGGTTGTCTGACCATCCGCTGGAACACGTATCTGGACAAAAATGTTTTAGAGCTGTGTATTAAAACGTTTTTGTCAGATTAGAAAAAGCATCTTGAAACCTTAAACGCTTGCTATTATTGCATGTGTTCGCAAGATGGTTGTGATATGCTAAGAGATGCATCATGTAGGATTAGAACATAGCTAAAAATTAGTTATTGACGCCATAGTCGTTTGTTAAAGGTCGGTTTTCGCATCTTCCAGAGCCTGTTTTTGAATATTTGCAATAACTTCCTCGGTTAACCCATACTTTGCTGCGACAGTCATTGTGATTGGGTTTAGGATGTCCTCAACCTCATTGAACAACTCTATTGATTTTTCCAACCCTGTAATCATCTTATTACGCCCAGACGCGTTCATAAAATCCATAGCTTTAGCTTGGAAATAACTATGAGCCAAGAAGGGGTTCTAGGGATTTTCCCCTCTAAAGTAACATAGAATGCTACAGGCTTTGTATTATATAGCCTCCAGCTGTGGGTTACTTTCGTTTCCAAGCTTAATCATCCACGATTGGCTTCGTAATTTCACTAATATCAGGCAATTTTCCGGTATTGGTGAAGTTATACGTCCCGCTTAAGTTGATATTTTGCCATGCAACGGGCGAAACAGCACGAGTGATAGCCGCTTTTTCTTCATCACCTGTCGCTTCAAAGTGTCCCAGAAGATGACTCAGTATCGCGGAGTTGAAGTAGATGAGCGCATTGGCAAGCAATCTTGCGCATTCATTCCAGATAGCGATTTCAGACTCGTTTTTGCCACGGAACTGATCACCATTCACCGACGCAATGGCTCGTCTAAGGAAGTGCCATGCTTCTCCCCGGTTCAGGGCACGTTGCACATACTGCCGCAAACTGGCATCGTCGATGTAGTCAAGTAAATATTGCGCTTTAACCAGTCGATTATACTCCGTCAGAGCCTGTAATATTGGGTGTCCAGAAGGGTAACCAGACAACTTTCTTACCAGCATTGCTTGTGTCGTCCGCTTTGTCTGAAGTGACAGAACAATACGCCTGATATCTTGCCATCCCGTTGTAATAACATTCGTTCTGATAGGCTTCTTTAGCGCCAGTATGGTGCTGCCTTGTTCACTTTCAGTCACATCAAACAGATCATTGATGACACTACTGAACTGCGCGTATCGCGGTGCAAAACTGTAACCGCATAGATCCAGTAAGGCG